>CAZBCO010000236.1:0-11584 GCA_964490295.1 uncultured Planctomycetota bacterium | reverse complement strand
ACGCTGGAGCCGTTCGGCGGCATCGAGAAGATCGCCCCGTCCGTCGCCCGTGAGCTGGGCACCAAAGCGGCCGTTGCCATGGCGCTGGCCCTGTTGGCCATTGTCGCCTACATCTGGTTCCGGTTCGAGTTCCGGTTTGGCGTCGCGGCGGTGGCCGCGCTGGTTCACGATGTGGCCATCGCGCTCGGCGTGCTGGCCATTGCCGGGCGGGAGATTGACCTCAAGGTCATAGCGGCGTTGCTGACCATCATCGGCTACTCGCTCAACGATACCATCGTGATCTTCGACCGCATCCGTGAAAACCGCCGATCGGTGCGGAAAACAGTGTTCCCGGATATCGTCAATATGAGCATCAACCAGACGCTCGGACGTACGATCCTGACCTCGCTCACAACGTTCATCGCCGTGTTCTTCCTGTTCCTGATGGGCGGCCCGGCGATCAACACCTTCGCGCTGACCTTGCTGGTCGGCGTGGTGGTCGGCACCTACTCGTCCATCTTCATCGCCAGCCCGATTCTGCTGATGACCGGTGAACAAGGTGCGGTGCGCGGCCCGTTGAGCTCGGTGGGCGGAAAAACTGTGCGCCCGCTGGAAGGCTTCCGGGCCAAGTAATCGCCGACTCGGAGGAGGCATATGATGAAAGGTTATCGCTCCACAGCGAACCGTGTGTTGGCTGTCTTGATGTTGGTTGCCATGATGGCCATATCGGGATGCTCGTGGCTCGAGCCGGAGCCTGAGAGCTATCAGCAGTATCTCGACGCCAAGCGGCTCTTTGACGGCGAGGACTATGCACAGGCTGCGGTTGCCTACCGGGCTTGGCTTGCCGACTACCACGACCAGCAGGACGTGGCGCGCCCGTTTGTGCTCTACCAACTCGGCGAATGTTATCGCCTGATGCGCGATTATGAGCGGGCTACGGCCGCCTATACCCGCTTGGTTGATCTGCACTCGGAGACGAACGAACAGTCCGTGAAAGACCTCTTGAACTTGGCCCGGCTGCGGCTGGACGATATACGTCCCAAGGCAGGCCGTACACCGGAGCCGGCACCGGCCGAGAAATCAACAGACAGCAACTGACCCGATAAGGGGCAGGGCTTGGTGTTTGCGGGGAGATGGTGGTCGCCGGCGCTTCGGTGGGCGGCACGACGTGGCCGAATACACGGGTGTTGCAGATGCACCAATCGAATCCTTATGCACAATACTTTCTTGGCCTGCTGGTGGTGCTGTGCTGTTCGGTCGCGGCCGGGGCACAGCCCCCGCTGAACGCTCGTGTGCAGGCGCTGATTGGAGCCTCCGGCTGCCGCAACGCCCAAGTCGGCGTGTATGCCGTGGAAGTCCAAAACGGGCAAATTCTCTGCGCTCTTGACGAAGCACGCCCCTTGATCCCTGCCTCCAACATGAAGCTGTTGACCACCGGAGTAGCCTTGTTTCTGCTGGGCGAGGACTTCCGGTTCACCACCAGCGTTTTCGGCGTCGGCGATCTGGCGGATGGTGCCGTACTGAAAGGCGACCTGGTGGTCGTCGCCGGCGGTGATCCGTCTATTTCAGGGCGACGATATGAGGGCAAAACCACCGCCGTGTTCGATGCCTGGGCCGAGGCCATCGCACGCAAGGTGCGGCGCGTTCGCGGTAATCTGGTCATTGATGATACCATCTTCGACCGTGAATATGTGCATCCCAACTGGCCCCAGGACCAACTGGTGCGCTGGTATTGTGCTCCCATATCCGCATTGGCTCTTAACGATAACTGTATTGATGTTGCCGTGGCACCCGGCCCCCGGCCGGGGACTCCCGCCCGCGTGACTCTTAACCCGCCGACCGAGTATTTTCAAGTGGTTAACCGTTGCAAGACCGTTGCCGCCAAGGCCAAGCGGGCGATTATCCATCGCACGGCCGGTCGGGACCAACTGGTGATATCCGGCACATTGGCTCCGGATAGCCCCGGCAGCGCTTCGCCCGTGGCTGTAGCTGATCCGACACGTTTCGCGGCCACCGTGCTCCGCGAGCGTCTTGCCGCTGCCGGCGTGGTTGTCGAGGGCAAGATCGTTCTGGCGGACCAACGGGTAAATGTTGAAAAGGGGCTGTTACTTGCCCGCACAAGCCATCCGCTGCTCGATGCGGTGGCCGTGGCCAACAAGCGCAGCCAGAACTTCTACGCGGAGATGATATTCAAAACCCTCGGACGAACCGTCGCCGATCCTTCCACCTTCAAAGACGGCGCCACCGTGATGGTGGATACCTTGAGCCGTATCGGGCTTAAAAAACAGCTTTTCACGGTGGACGACGGCTCCGGGATGTCTCGTGGCAACACCATTGCCCCGGGCCAGATGGTGTTGTTTCTGCGGGCCATGGCTCTGGGGCCGCGTGCGGAGGCCTTTATCGGATCGCTCGCGGTCAGCGGTGAGGAAGGCACCCTGCAACGGCGCATGAGGGACGCCGCGATGAAGGGCAAGGTGCTGGCGAAGACCGGTTATTTGAGGGGCGTCTCCGCCCTTTCCGGATATGTGAAGTCCGGAGATAAAATCGCGGCCTTCAGCATTCTGGTCAACGGACCGCGCATCGGAGACGCCAGAACCTTGCAGGACCGCATCTGCCGACTGATCTTGGATGCCCTTGAATGATTATGACCGGCCAGCCGGGCTTGGTTGTCGTACAGGCTCCCGCCAAAGTGAATTTGTTTCTCGAACTTCACGGCCGCCGTGACGACGGGTACCACGAAATTGAAACCGTGATGCAGGCCATCTCGCTGTACGACCGCATCGAGCTGAGGCCGCAAGCTCAAACCGGGATCGTTCTTGAATGTACCGATCCCTCCTTGCCCACCGACGATGGGAACATCGCTTGGCGGGCGGCGTCTCTGCTCGAACGCAAGATCGGCTTGCCGCAGGGGCTTTCTATCCGTCTGGAGAAGTGTATCCCGCACGGAGCCGGCTTGGGGGGCGGGAGCAGCGATGCTGCCGCGGTGCTCGCGGGGATTAACCGCCTCTTTGCAATGGGGTTGGATAAAGAGTTCTTGGCCGAATCAGGGGCCGAGCTGGGGTCTGACGTGCCATTTTTTACCCACGGCGGGGCGGCTCTCTGTGAGGGGCGCGGGGAGAAAATAACCCCGGTGCCGTCGGAACTCGATGCTTTTTTTGTGGTCTGTTGTCCGGATTATGTGCAACCCACGGCGGCAGTATATCAAAATGCGGCGAATTGGGGCTTGACATCGGGAGACGGTAACAGTAGCCTTATCTTGGACTCCTTGGCGCACGGCGACTATTCTTCGACCCGTGCCCGACTGTTCAATCGGCTGGAAGCTGCCGCGATCAGGCTTGCCCCCGTGGTGGGGCAGGTGAAGGCGCGGCTGGAAGCGGCCGCCGGTTGTCGCGCTCTTGTTTCCGGAAGCGGCTCCTCCGTTTATGTGATGGTGGAGTCCCTGGAACGGGCGCAGCGTGTGGCGGCCTCTCTGAAGGCCGAACCGGACGAACGGGTTTTCGTGGCTCGTGCCGAAACGGGCAGCGAATAACAAAAACACAGCAGTTGGGTATGTATTGGTAGGGGGGCGTCGCCGGGGTGGGCCGTTTCGGACCACCTGGAAGGAGGAGTCAGTCGTGGAAATCACCGCTGCGCAGGTGAAGCTGGTGTCGGACAGGATGGACAAGTTGAAGGCGTTTTGTACGATCACGATCGACAACGAGTTTGTGATCCGTGATATCAAGGTGATTCGTGGCACGCACGGATATTTCGTGGCAATGCCCAGCCGTAAGCTGATGGACCGCTGTCCGTCCTGCGGGGGCAAGAACCATCTGCGAGCCGCCCATTGCAACGATTGCGGGGCCAAACTGCGAGAGAACCGGGTGCCGCACGATGCCGCCGGCCGGGCCAAGCTGCACGCCGATATCGCCCATCCGATCAATTCGGAGTGTCGAGAAAGACTGCAAACCGGGATCGTGCATGCCTATGAGGCCGAGGTGGAAAGGTCCAAACAGCCCGGATATGTTCCCACACCCTATGAGGACGATGATTACAGCGACCACGATGCTGACGCGTATTCAAGCCGTGGGGGCTCGTCAAAGGCAAATAGTCCGAATCTGCCCCCAGGACAAATTGGCACGCCGCCGCCTGAAACCAGCGGATCGGACGACAGAACAAGTTCATTTGGGAGCGGCATCCTCTAGTGGAGCCGCCAAGGGCCGTGTTTTTTATGCGACCGATGTAGACCTCGGCACCGAATAATGTGCGGTGGGACTACACACGGCGCTCGTTTTTTATATGGAGATTAGCTTTGGTGAGAAGCGGTTCACAACTTTTGGTTGACACCCTTAGCGAAATCGGTGTTGAGGTTCTTTTCGGAATCCCCGGCGGCGTCGTCATCCCCATCTTCGACGTGCTCTATGATTCAAAAATCAAAACCGTGCTGATGCGGCACGAGCAGGCCGCCGCGCATGCGGCCGATGGATACGCCCGAGCCAGCGGGCGCCTCGGCTGCTGCCTGGCCACCTCCGGGCCGGGGGCCACCAACCTGGTCACCGGCATCGCCACCGCCAATTTTGATTCCGTGCCCATGCTGGCCATCACCGGCCAGGTCCGCCGTGACCTGATCGGTAACGATGCCTTCCAGGAGGCGGATATCACCGGCATCACACGGGGCATCACCAAGTACAACTATCTGGTGCGGGATGCCGCCGACCTCCCACGGATTTTGCACGAGGCCGCGCATATCGCCACTACGGGACGTTGCGGTCCCGTGCTTGTCGACATCCCGGTGGACGTCAGCACCAGTCAGGTGGAGGGGCGCCCCAGCACCGAATTCAAACTCCCAGGATACCGGCCTTCCGTCGAAGGACACAGCCTTCAAATCGAACGGATGGCGGAGATGATCAACGCTGCCGAACGGCCGGTCCTCTATGTCGGCGGGGGCGTTATCGCCTCGGGAGCCTCGGAGGAACTGCGGGCGTTTGCCAGAGCGGGCAACATTCCGGTGACCACCACGTTGCTCGGTTTGGGGGCCTATCCGGAAGACGACGCGCTATCCCTCCGGATGCTGGGCATGCACGGCACGCCGGTCGCCAACTACGCAGTGATGAGCTCCGACCTGCTGATCGCCATCGGGGCACGGTTTGATGACCGCATCACCGGCAAAATTACGGAATTCGCCGAGCATGCGAAGATCATCCACGTGGATATCGACCCGTCTTCCATCGGGAAGAGCATCAAGGTGGACTTGCCGGTGGTCGGCGATGCCAAGCAGATTCTCTCCGAGTTGGCGGGGTTGATCACGCACCAGGAGCGCGGCGCATGGTGGGATAAAATCCATCGCTGGCGCGAGAGCCATAAACTGTCCTACAAGCAAAACGGCAAATTGAAGCCGCAGTATATCATCCAGCAGATGCGCGAGATCACCGGCGGCAACGCTATTATCTGCACCGAAGTTGGTCAGAACCAGATGTGGGCTGCTCAGTGGTTCACGTTCAAATACCCCCGTCAGTTCATCACCTCCGGCGGTTTGGGCACGATGGGCTTCGGCTTCCCGGCGGCCATCGGAGCACAATTCGCCAGGCCGGATATGACCGTGTTTGATGTCGCGGGCGACGGCAGCCTGCAGATGAATATCCAGGAGCTGGCCACGGTCGGGCGAGAGAACCTGCCGGTGAAAATCGCCCTGATGAACAACGGCTATCTCGGTATGGTGCGTCAATGGCAGGAGCACTTCTACAAACGGCGTTACTCGCACACCCACTTGGAAGGCAACCCCGATTTCGTCAAGGTCGCGGAGGCTTACAACGTGGCGGGCATCCGTGTGGATACCACCGAGGAGGTGCGCCCCGCACTTGAAAAAGCCCTGGAGATCGACGGCCCCGTGCTGCTTGACTTCCATGTGGACCCTGAAGAAAATGTGTTCCCCATTGTTCCGCCAGGGGAGCGTATCGACAAGATGATTGACTTGGCATAAGGAGGGCGCCTTTTGAAACATGTCATCTCCGCGCTGGT
Organism: uncultured Planctomycetota bacterium; assembly: GCA_964490295.1. GTDB lineage: Bacteria > Planctomycetota > PUPC01 > PUPC01 > PUPC01 > CAZBCO01. Next base: position 5,611 of record CAZBCO010000236.1, on the reverse strand, counting down.
ATCCAATCAGGTCGGCGTGCTTTCGCACGTATCGAGCCTCTTTGCGGCGCGCGGCTATAACATCGACAGCATGAACGTCGGCGAGACCGAAGACCCGGCCGTATCACGCATGACCATCGTATTGCACGGAGACGACGCGATTATCGAGCAGGTGGTGAAGCAACTCCGCAAGCTGGTGAGCGTGTTGAAAGTGCAGGATTTGTCCGAGGGCCAATACGTCGAGCGCGACCTGATGCTGATTAAGGTCAGCACACCGCCCGGTAAGCGCGGAGAGGTGATCGACCTGGTCGAGGTGTTCCGGGGGAAGGTCGTGGATATCAGCCCCAAAGACCTTGTCGTCGAATTGTCCGGCCCGGAGGCAAAGGTCGAAGCGTTTATCTCACTTTGCAGATCCTATGGAATCAAAGAAACCGTGCGTTCCGGTTCTATTGCGATGTTCCGTGGTGTTAAGAACGACTGATATTGACGTTTGTGAGTTCCTTTTTTTCTGGAGAAGACGAGATGGCCAAGGTTGATTTTGGTGGTGTGACCGAGCAGGTGGTGATGCGCAAGGAGTTCCCGCTCAGCAAGGCTCGCCGTGTGTTGAAGAACGAGACCATCGCGGTGATTGGCTACGGTGTGCAAGGCCCCGCACAGGCCCTGAACATGAAGGACAACGGGTTCAACGTGATTATCGGGCAGTCAAAGCAGTTTAAGAAAGACTGGGACCGCGCGGTCAAGGACGGCTGGAAGCCGGGCACCTCGCTTTTCGATATCGAAGAGGCCTGTGAGCGCGGCACGATCATCCAGATGCTGGTGTCCGATGCGGCCCAGAAGGCCATCTGGCCCACGGTCAAAAAGTTCCTCAAGCCCGGCGACGCCCTGTATTTCTCGCACGGCTTCTCCATCGTTTACAAGGATCAAACCGGCGTGGTACCGCCGGAAGACGTAGACGTCCTGCTGGTCGCCCCCAAAGGCTCCGGCACCTCGGTCCGCCGTAACTTCCTTTCCGGCGCGGGAATCAACGCCAGCTTCGCGGTGGAGCAGGACGCCACCGGCCGGGCCGAAGAGCGTTGCATCGCGCTCGGCATCGCCATCGGATCGGGCTATCTTTTCCCGACCACTTTCGGGAAAGAGGTCTATAGCGACTTGACCGGCGAGCGTGGCGTGCTGATGGGAGCGCTGGCGGGCGTGATGGAAGCCCAATACAGTGTGCTTCGGCAACACGGACACAGCCCCAGCGAAGCCTTCAACGAGACGGTCGAGGAGCTGACCCAGAGCCTCATCCGGCTGGTCGACGAGAACGGAATGGACTGGATGTTCTCCAACTGCTCGGCCACCGCGCAACGCGGAGCGCTCGACTGGAAACCCAAGTTCAAAAAGGCCGTGCTTCCGGTCTTCAAGGAGCTTTACCGCCGCGTAGCATCGGGTGCCGAGACAAAGCGGGTGCTCACCAGTTGTGGTAAGAAGGACTATCAGGCTCAACTTGCCAAAGAGCTTGCCGCCATCCACGACTCCGAGATGTGGCGGGCCGGGGCAGCCACGCGATCCCTTCGCCCCAAGGACAAGGCCAAAAAGATCACCAAGGCCACCAAGGGTGTGGGCGGCCGTCAGGCCAACTGACGCGACGGTCTATCATCGCCCATCTGTCAAAACCCGATGAAAGGGAACTATGGCCATATTCTACTCTGAAACCGATGCCGACCTGTCGGTTTTAAAAGGCGAGCACATCGCCATCATTGGATACGGTAACCAGGGGCATGCCCATGCTCAGAACCTCCGTGACAGTGGTGTGGAGGTGATTATCGGCCAGCGCCCAGGACGGAGTTGGAACCAGGCCGTCGCGGACGGGTTTACTCCGGTCTCGGCCGCCGAGGCCGCCAACCGCGGCGACCTTGTGATGATGATGCTGCCTGATGAAACCATGGCCGAGGTTTATACGGCCGAGGTTGCCGCCGGCATGGTGCCGGGCAAGACGCTGGCCTTCTGCCACGGCTTCAACATCCACTTCGGGCTGATTGCGCCGCCGGAGGGCGTGGACGTGATTATGGTCTCGCCCAAGGGGCCGGGGCGGCATGTGCGGTCTGAGTTTGTCGCAGGGCGAGGCTTGGCCGGTCTCATCGCCGTGGATCAGGACGCCACCGGCCGAGCTTGGAAGACGGCTCTGGCCTACGCGAAGGCCATCGGCTGCTTGCGAGCCTGCGGCATTCAGACCACGTTTGCCGAGGAGTGCGAGTCGGATTTATTCGGTGAGCAGGCCGTGCTGTGCGGCGGGGTTTCGGCCCTGATCAAAGCGGCGTTTGAGACGCTGGTTCAGGCGGGCTACCAGCCGGAGGTCGCGTACTTTGAGGTGATGCACGAGCTTGCCCTGATCGTGGAGTTGTTGAATGAGGGTGGGCTGACCCACATGCGACGGAAGATCAGCAACACCGCCGAGTACGGCGACCTGACGCGCGGCCCCAGAGTTGTCAGTGACGGCGTTCAGGCCGAGATGCGATCTATTCTCAGCGAAATCCGCAGCGGCCAGTTTGCCCGTGAGTGGGTGGAAGAGTGCCGGGCGGGCCTGCCGCTGTTCAAGCAACTCGCCGAGGCCGATGAGCAGTCGCTGCTTGAGAAGACCGGGGCCGCATTGCGGGCCAGGATGAGGCGGGACTGAGACGGCTACGTCGGCGACCGTCGCCCCGTAATTAAGAACGAGTCACCCAACCGCCTGCTCTTGAGTTCCCCCAGGCAGAAAGCCGTCGTCAAGTCCGCGACGCCATGACCGAGCACCGGTGACTTGGCGGGCCCGCCGACAATCTTGGGGCCGACGAATACCATCACTTCATCCACCAGGTTTGCGTCAAAGCATGCCCCCAAGACCTCGCCGCCGCCTTCGACCAACACATTGGTCATCTCCATGCTTCCGAGCAGGTCGAGCAGAGCCGGCAAAGCGATCCGCCCATCGGCGTCGGGCAGCAGCACCACTTGGCATCCCGCAGCGCTGAGGGCCTCCAGGCGCTGCTTGTCCGCACGTTCCGAAACGGACACGATCACCGGAACCTCTCGGGCGCTGCGAACCAGCTTACTGGTGAGGGGCAGCTTGGCCGAGCCATCCAATACCACGCGCTTCGGCTGGCGGCCGCGTGCCCATCGGCAGGTCAATTCGGGGTCGTCCGCAAGGGCCGTACCCGCACCGATGATTACGGCATCGACCTGCCCGCGTGTGCGATGGACCACGGTCCGAGCTTCCGGCGAGCTGATCCATTTTGACTGGCCGGTCCGCGTGGCGATTTTCCCGTCGAGGGTCATGGCCCACTTTGCAATAACCCAGGGCCGCCCGGTGGTCGTCAGCTTGGCGAACGGCGCGATCAAGGCCTTGGCCTCCGTCTCCATCAGCCCCACTTCAACCTCGATGCCGGCACGGCGCAGCTTGCGTGCCCCCTTTCCGGAGACCTTGGCCGACGGGTCCCGCGTGGCCATGACGACCCGCTGAACCTTCTGCTCAATCAACAAGTCGGCGCAGGGCGGCGTCTTGCCATGGTGGCAACACGGTTCCAGCGTGACATAGACCGTGGCCCCACGGACACGTCCCTTGGCTTGGTTCACGGCGTGAACCTCGGCGTGGGGGCCTCCGAACTTACGGTGCCAGCCTTCTCCGATGACCTCGCCGTCGCGGACGATCACACAGCCGACCATCGGGTTCGGCTCGACCCGGCCCCGCCCCCGACGGGCCAGTGCAAGTGCCCGGCGCATATAAGTCTCGTCGTTCCTCATTTCCCGTTCCCTGCGTTGACAGAATGGTGCGACGGATTATAATGCCAACTCACGGCCGGACACAATGGATTTTTAAGGAGAAGCCAATGGCGGAAGCGAAGGTAGCGATTGTGATGGGCAGCGATTCCGATCTGCCGAAGCTGGCCAATGCGGTGGACACGCTGCGCGAGTTTGGCGTACCGTTTACGGTGGACGTGATTTCGGCTCACCGGACGCCGGCGGCCGCGCATAAGTTTGCCACGGGCGCGTCCAAGGCCGGCTATCGCGTGATCATCGCGGCGGCCGGCGGAGCCGCCCATCTGGCGGGCGTGATGGCCTCGCTGACCACGCTGCCGGTCATCGGCGTGCCGATCCCTACCGCCAACCTCGGCGGGCTGGATTCCCTGCTCTCGACCGTCCAGATGCCGGGCGGCATTCCGGTGGCCACCGTCGGTATCGGTTCGGGCGGAGCCAAGAACGCCGCTTTGCTCGCGGTGCAGATTCTGGCCACCGCCGATGCCGGGCTGAAGCGGAAACTTGAATCGTACAAGAAGAAGCTCGCTCGCGACGTCGCCGCCAAGTCGAAGAAGGTGCGGCAGGAGATGAGCGGGTGAGAGCCGTTCTCCAACGTGTCGCGGAGGCCTCTGTCACCGTCGAGGGCGAGATCGTCGGCGTGATCGGGCGCGGCATTCTGGCTCTGATTGGAGTGGAGCAGGGGGATGGGCCTGGCGACGTGGCATGGATGGCCCGCAAAATCGCCGACATCCGAATGTTTGACGACGCCGACGGCAAGATGAACTGTTCGGTCGAAGCGGTGGACGGCGAGATATTGCTGGTCTCCCAGTTCACCCTGTGCGCCGATTGTCGCAAGGGGCGACGTCCGGGCTTCACCAATGCCGCTGAGCCTGACCGGGCGAACCGCCTTTACGAGGAGGTGGCGGATGCGTTGCGCTCCAGAGGCCTTAAGGTGGAGACCGGCAGGTTTCAGGCGATGATGGACGTTCGGTTGATCAACGCCGGGCCGGTAACCTTCATTCTTGATTCGCCGCCCAAGCCTCCAACAGGGAACCTGTCGTGAAACCCGGAGATATCCCACAAGTTAGAGAAGATATCCTCTTCCGCGAGTTGGACGACGGTTGCGTTCTCTACGATCCGGCAAGTGAGAAGGTTCACTCCCTGAACCAGACGGCGGGCCTGCTCTGGTGCCTGATCGATGGAAACCGTTCGGTGGCCGAGATGGCTGCAAGTCTGGCCGAAGCGTCCGGGGCTGATGCGGAGCAGGTCCTGGTCGACGCGATACGCACGTTAGAGGGGTTCGAGCGCCAGGGACTCCTGGTATGAGGATAAACTATCAACTCCATCACGTCCGATTCGCGGTGGAGGTTGATGAGAGTCTCGCCGGGGCCATTAAAGCGACGGTGATGCCGGACTGCGTCAGGACGCGCCCGGCAGGGCTTCCCCGTACTGTTTTTACCATTCGCCAATCTTCCGCCGGCTTCTCTCTGCACCGTGCCGGTCGCCGGCTATGGGACACCACCAGCGAAATGGAGTTGATTCCCTGGGTGGAGTTTGAGGTCACTCGATGGCTTCTCGGACGGTTCCGTTCGTTCTTGCAGTTGCACGCCGCTGTGGTGGAGCGCGGCGGGCGTGCGGTGATTATCGCGGGTGCTCCGGATTCCGGGAAGACCTCGCTGGCCTGTGCTCTGGGATTGACGGGCTGGCAGGTGATGGGTGACGAGGTCGCCCTGGTTCGTCGCGGAGAGGTGTTGGCTTTTCCGCGTGCCATGTTGGTCAAGGCGGGGACCGCGCGGCGGCTGGCAGAACTACGCCCGGTTCCTGCTCGTACCGTCTGGTTGGAGCAGGGAGCCGAGAAGGTGCGTTACGTGGCACCGAGCCA
>CAZBCO010000235.1:0-6598 GCA_964490295.1 uncultured Planctomycetota bacterium | reverse complement strand
GACCTTCGCCGTCCATCTGAGCGATAAATCTCCCCCCAAATCTCCCATAGCCAGCCGGTGGCTTGCATGCCCGCCCGGCGTCGGCCAGGAAGTGGCTTTGACTTGCGGCAAGGCCTCACGCGCCCCACGGTCCAGAGTGGCCCGTAGGAATGCCATCACGTTCCGGCCATCTCCAACTTTTAAGTCGTCCTGAGTCCCGCCCTGTTTCAACCGCTCGTTCAGCTTTCCGAGTACCGTGGTATCGCCCAGTTTGGCATAACAGAATCCCAGTTTGGCCAAGACGATGGAGCGAAACTTCGGATGGATGACCCCGTCGTCGGTTGCCTTGGGCCGGGCCAACATGCGTTCAAGGCGCATGGCCGCTGCGTTGTAGCGCCCTGCATCTATCAGCACGCTTGCCGCCGCGTCCAGCCCCGCCGCCGCGTAACTCGACGCCGGAAATTTCTCTGCGATCTGGTCGAGAATGGCCGCGTTGCGCTTTCGGATACCCTCTTGCAGCAGGGCCAACGCCTCACCGTCGTAACGCATCCGGTAAAACGCCAATCCCTCCGGCGGCAGCTCCATAATCCGCCGGCGCACATAATGTGCCACCGACATATACACCTTGTTATCGACCGACCAGACGGTTTCCCCCGCTTCTTCGGCCACATCGGCCAGCCGTTCCAGCACGCGGTCCCACTTCTTCTCTTCAATCAGCTCATCGACCGATTCGAAGCGGTATTGCATGTCGGGCATAATATCGAGAACGGCACCGATATTGGATGAGCCAGCCTCGGCGGCCGTCAGCGGAGCGGCGCAAGCCAGCCACATGCCGACAACCCATAGCATTGTGCGGAACACACGAGCCATCGCAACCTCGAACGGGCGACCGGGCCGACGGTCGGGCCGACTTGAAACGCTGATTCTAACCGATTACCGCAGTGTTTTCAAACCTCAAAAATCTCCGCTTCCCAAGATATCAGGGAATCGAACACACTGCGGGCTTCCTTATTAAGATACATCAAGCAGCGTAGTTGCTGCATGCCGACAGCTTTTTCGATGTTTTTTTGCGTTTTTTTATCAAAAGACGTGTGAGCCGATTCGTGTGAAGATACAACTCAAGGCACCACAGGGCTTTCCGTTTTCGCTTCGGGCACTGCACGGTAACACCGGATGCCAGTACCCACCGGCGCCAGTACCTTGCCGTCAGGCGTTGTATGAATCGCTATGGCATTGACCCGGCCAAGTACTGAGTTTACAAGCCTCTTAAGATCGGCCAGTTCATCGACCAATACCTCCTGACCGGTGGTGATATGGGTCACGTACAACCTGTTGCGGATTTGCCTTCCGTCGCTGTGCCCCATCATTCGTATCAGTTGATCGGCAGCCACTGTGGCTGCGACGCACTTTGACCAACCGACAACGCGCAGATTGCGACGCGGGACAGGCCTGGCGTTAATTCGATGTTCTCCCACCTTCGTTCCGGTGGCCATATCCACGATGTAATCGACGTGATTGCGGATTCGGGTCTGGCGCCGCCCGGTTCCTTTGGTGATGCTTTCTGTCATCGGGATCAAGATGCGGTTGCGGGTGAGCATTGGAGAGTCGTCGACGACAAAGAATTCGGTGTCATTGCCCTTTTGCGTTCGCCGAGATGCGTTATATGTCCATTTCCGCTCGCCGGTCGCCCCGTCAAGCACGACCAACTGTTGATCTCGCTTTTGTTCAATAGCCACTGGGGAAGCACTACGATCATACATGAGGAGGATGTTGCCGTTTGGCAACATGCGAATGGTCCACTGGCTTGGAACACCCTCCGGCCCAAGGCCCTTTACCTCCCAGATCGGCCTGAATTCGCTCATCTCGTAGCACACAAGAGAACCGTCTGAAGAAATCAAGAGGCGATTCCCGGCGCGATCGAAGATCGGATGCCCCGGAGCAAACCCCGGTAGCGGCTTCCGATACAAGCGTTGCCCGTCCTCGATATCGAAGGCGTAAATCTCTGCCGGGCCCAGGCCGGCAACAACGACCATGTGATCAAAAAGACCAATCGGACCGTTCGCAAAGGTGCCGGCCGTCGCCCTCCAAAGCTCTTGGCCATTGGCCGCATGAAGGCATACCAGGATGCCGTCCGGAAGAAGATAAAAAATGCGGCCGGCTCCTGCCGCAAAAACCGGGCGCTGGTTCATAACCCCCTGAATCCCCGGAGCAAGTCGCAATCGGTCATACCAACGGAACGTGCTGTCGCCCTGAGGGCGCTCCCATCTATGCGACCACCGCCTGGCCCCTGTCAGCCAATCCAAGGCGACGATCTCATTGGGGGAACCCATCGCCACCACATCGCCGGAACATAACGCGAGATAATAATTCCGTTGCTGGTTCCATTCGGACCGTCCGTCTTCAATGCCATCCCAGCTCCAATCCAGTTGGAGATCGGCCTGCCACAGAGTATCGCCCGTGGCGGTGCTGAAGGCCCGCACATAAGAGCTCCGGGCAAAGTTCGAGCGTGGTGAATCCTTGGTGCCCGAAAAACCCACCGCCAAAGCGATCCCGCGGTCATAGCCGGTCTCGTCGGACACCCAATGGGCTAAAATCTCCGCCCCTTTGCCGCTGAGCCATGACCGCTTCAACAGGCCGTCCGGCACGGGCATGGGCCGCTCTGCTGCGAGCCGTGTGGCGTATTCCGGCCGCTTCAGCATCGCGGCTGCCCACTCGGCCCCCCCACGATTCTGCCCTTCCCAAGGCACCGTAACCTTTGAGTGACGCTGGAGAAGGTCACGAAGTAGGGCTTTCCCATGCATAACTTGTCGGCTGGCCTCGTAGTTCCGGAGCAGTAGAGCGTGGGCCTCGCCCAGGACCTTCGAACGGGGGTAATCCCGAATCAGTCCCCGCAGCAGCCCCTGCGCCCGCATCGGCTCCGACGCTTCCGCTGATAAAATCCGGGCCGTCTCGTAAAGACAGTTATCCGCCAACCCGCTATGCGGATGTCGGCGCTGCAATTTCAGCAGCCCGTCAATATCCTGGGCTTGGACCATTTTTTCGTAGTCGGGCTTAAGCGCCGCGTCGATAACGGCATAAACCTCTGGCCCGTGCCGGGCCACCAGATCGCCGATGCGCGACTGGGCAAGAACCTCAACCGCCACCTCGGACTGTTCATCGACCAGCCGCTTTCCGCCCATATCGGTAGTGATGGCCAGATAAGCCTCCAGCGCGTCCCGGTGTCGCTCCTCGGCGGCCAGGGCGTCCCCACGAACCAGATGCCAACGTATCTTTTTTTGCTCGCTAAAGAGATAAGGCTTCGCACCGTCCACATGAGCGACCGCCTTGTTCGGTTCGACTTCGGAGAGCGTCAAGCGGGCCTCGAACATCGCTTGTTTAAGTCGTTCCGAGAGAGCCGCGTCGGCCGGATCCTGCTCGCCCAACCGCCGCTCGGCCAGCAGCAAGTCCTTCAGCGTCCTATGGAGCATCGCCCTCCGGCCCGGAAGATCGGGCAACGTTGCGGCTCGCAGTGAGAACAACTCAGCCCGGTCAAGCAAAGCCCCGATAGCTTCGGGCTTCTTCTCGACAAGCTGCGTCAAGTGAGCGAGAGAGGTCTCATACGGAACGTAAGCGCTGATCCTGTCAGCGTTGGCCGCAATCACCCATCCGTTCAACGAGACGAGATTTCCTGTCGGGAGCCGGTCGTCGGCCCCGGCCAGAGGCTTCATCAGGCGAACGACCGGCTTCGCCAGCGTGATGGAGCAAATCGCCCCGCGGGTTGGAATCAGCAACGCCGACTCGGTCAGTATGGGCATTCCCTGAACTTCGAACGGCGTCGGAACCTCCCAAAGCCTTTTCCCGGAGCGGAGATCGACCGCCGCTGTTTGCTGTCCGACCAGGAAGGCGACGTGGTCTCGCACCCCGGCAAGGTCGGTGAACTTGTCCAGGGGGATTCTTCGGAGGATATGGCCGGTAAAACGGTCGAAGGCCAGCAGCTCGCTTGCATCCCACGGGGCCACATAAAGCCGACCGTGCTCGACCACTGGAAAGCCACCGCCCCATGACTTCTCCATCGGATAAATCGTCTGTATACCCCAAGCCCGTTGGTACTCCACCAAGTGGATTGCTTTACGCGGATAGGTGGCGAGCCAGAGCAGCCTTCCGGATGACACCTCCACCGCCGCGACCGCCCCCATCCCGGTCGCCGCGAAAGCTACCCCATCGGAGATAACCACCGCTTCGCTCTTTTGCGTACGCAAGAAATTACGATGGTGGATATCCGATTCCGCCAACAAATCCTTGGCCAGATAAACTCGCCACAGCAGCTTCCCGGTCCCGGCATCGAGGGCCACCAGAAAGGCTTGACCGTAATGGATTACCGTACCAATCAATCGGCCATCGACATAGTGCGGCGCCCAGGGAAACATCGCCTCGCCATCAAACCCGCCTTCTTCAAGCGTTTGATCAAACGACCACAGACGCTGCCCGTTGCGGGCGTCAAAGGCTGATAACTTCAGGACAACGCGCGTGGACGAGTTGCTCTTGGGGCCAATCCCCATTATTTCCGTGGCGTAAACGAGCCCGCCACCAAGGGACACCGAGGCGGCCCCTGCCCAACGGGACCAGCTTCCAAACATCTGACGACGCCGGTCCACTGGCTTCTCTTCAATGGGCAACGGACGTGTGGCCCACAGCCTTCGCCCTGTCTTCTGATCGAAGGCATAAAGGCTCGTCCCCGTGTGGATATAGATCGAGCCATCCTGGCCCACCACCGGCCAGGGAGATACCTTAATCCCCGGTTTATCCTCGGCCTCCTCATCGCCCATTTTGACGGCCCAGCGCCGCGACAGATCAAGGCCCGCGTTGTGCATCGGACGCCGATGGGTTTCGTCGCCTCCCGGAGCAGGCCAGAACGCGGCCACCTTGAGCGGAGGTTCCCCGACGCCCTGCTCCAGAATATCTCGCAGAAAAGTGCTAACGTCCTGACCATTGCCCAGCGTCGCGCGGCCTTGTGCCCCGCTGTTTTTGAGTCGCCCCTCTATGGCCCGCACCGCTTCCGGGTTGCCCCGCTTCGCGTGGCAGAATCCCAGCTTGGCCAAAGCCATCGCTCGCGATGGTGCGTTGGCCTGCGGTGCCGCCGCGGCCGGCCGGGCCAAGAGGCGTTCAATCCGAAGCGCCGCCTCGGCATACCGCCCCGTATCGATCAACAGATTGATCGCCGCGTCGAGGGCGGCTTCCGTATGGCTGGATGCCGGAAACTTGTCCACCAGTTCATCCAGAAGCCCGACGTCGCGGTCGCTCACTCCCCGACGCCATAGCTGAAGCGCCTGGCCATCGACACGCATGCGATAGAGAGCCAGAGCATCGGGCGGAAGCGACACGAGCCTGTGGCCCACATAACGTTTTACCGTGTTATAGCCTTGGCCCTCACGCGCCCAGACGGCCCCGCCGGCCTGCTCCGCGATCTCATCCAATCCGTCGAGCACACGGACCCATTCCTTTTTCTCAATCAATTCATCAATGGCCTCAAAGCGCTGTTGCATATCGGGCATCACATCAAGCACCGCGTCAGTGCTTTGCCCAGTAGCCTCCGCGCCCGCAACGGGTGTGGAACATGCCGAGAACAAGCCAAAGGCCAGCAGAAGGCAACCCAAAAAACGCTTCATCAGACCCTCAAACCACGAAATCGTTTCGTACCGGAACTTATCTTCATTTTAGCCGATTGCCGCTTGCATTGCTAATCGCAACGCTTCTCTTTCAGCCATTGAAATGGCTTGCACTGGTTTCGACTTGCCCATATGATGCATCGGCAGGTGATTTTGCTGCAATAATCGGCCGCAAGCGGCTTTAAGCCGAGATGAAATCGGAAGCCATTGGATGCCGGGACACAGGGCGATAGGTGGTTCGTACAAGCTATGCCGCGTGGCAGGTGTGCCCGTCTGCGTCCACTGGTCGTTGCTGGTGGTGCTGCCTGTTTTCTTCTTATGGCCGGCCGTAGAACACCGCAGCATTCAAGTGCTTTTCTATGGTCTGACCGGTATGGCGGCCCTTCTGCTGGGCGTCGTTGCTCACGAGCTGGCTCATGCCCTGACGGCGGTTCGATGCGGCGGGCGGGTTCGCGATGTGGTGCTCTGGCCGCTGGGCGGGTTGACGCGGTTCGATGAGGCCCTGCCGACCTACCGGGCGGATATCCTGGTGTCGCTCTCCGGTCCGGCCGCCAATCTGGCCCTCTGGGGGCTGGCCTCGCTGGCGCTCTTTTCGGAGGGTTCATGGGGCCGCGCCGCGGGCTGGTTTATCGAGCAAAGCGTCCGGTTCAACCTCTTGCTTTTTGTCGTCAACATCATCCCTGCCCCGCCGCTGGACGGATCGCACGCGCTCCAAGCCGTGCTGGAGAAGCGCCTCGGCCACGCACGCGGCGGGCTGCTCGCGGCTCGTGTCGGAATCGGGGGCGGCATCCTGTTGGTGCTCATCGGGGTTTACCGGGGCGAAATCTTCTGGATGGTGCTCGGTGCGTTCTCCGTCGCCCTTGCGGTGCAGCAAATTCAAAACCACCGATACACCCGTTACCAGACCCCGACCGGAGCCGGCGGAGATGACGTCCGCTCCTGGAGACTGTCCGAAAAGAAGCTGAGGGAAGAGA
>CAZBCO010000234.1:0-12722 GCA_964490295.1 uncultured Planctomycetota bacterium | reverse complement strand
CCGGCGGGTGGGCACCGGCCCATTTTCAGTTAGTTAAGGGAGGGATAAAACGGTGAACATCAAACATGGCGTAAGAATCCTGGCCCTTGCAATCGTTATGATCATTGCGGGCCGGGCGATGGGAGCCTCTGCCCGGACCAAGCCCAATCCCAAGCCCTCGGAACCGGAACAGTGGTTTCTGTTCGTGACATCGGACGCCGGAGCCGAGGTCAAGTCGGCCACCGTCACGTCCGCCCGTAAACAGTTGGCCGAACTTCGGGCCAGGCACACGGCCGCTCTCAAGGAGCAAGCTGCTCTGGCCAATCGTTGGCGCACCGCCCGCAACAATGGGCCGTTTCCGGTGCCCATGGTCAGCGAACCATCCTGCCGCCGTCTCGCGGCAGTTCCGAAAGATGCCAAGCAGCGGGAGGCTATGCTGGCCCGTTATCAAAAGGCCCTGGATAGGTGGGACGTCCTTGTGCTCAAGGACCATCTCGGTAAGGTGACGACTGAGGTCATTCGCCGCGACCGGGTACAATCTCGCAAACAGAAGCTCTATCTGGCGTATGTGAATGCCGTGCTGGGTAGCGAGAAGGGCCCCGCGACAAAGGCGGCCAGCGCCTTGCCCCAATTCAAAATCGCCCACAGCAATATCACACCCCGCGATGCGGCCGACCGGCTCTCTGAGGCATTGGTCAAGCAACAGGAGACCTATCCGCCGTTTCCCGACCCCTCCAAGCCGAAGGCTCTCCAACCCGCCCCACCGAAGCCTCCTCCGGCCGTGGACCTCGACACCAATGGCGAACTCCCCTGATCGGCTCGCGTCAATCGGGCTTGGGGTTTGAACACGCTGCCTCAAGCGCGGCGTCGAGTCCGGAAGCTCGCATCGGCCATCGATAGCGTTCGACTGCCCGAACGCCCCGCTCCGGGTCGCCCTGCCACAGGTCATCGTGGGCCACACGCTCGGCGAGGATGCCCAGCATCGCGGCCAGCGCCTCGGCCCCGCCGTCGTAGAAGTGCGGCCCGTGCCCCGCAGCCTCCAGTTCTCCCAAGACCTCCGGATAGGCCAGCCGACGCGGAACCAGCGGATAGCACCCGGCGGCCACCGCCTCGACCAGAGTGATCCCGAAGAATTCATGCTGAGCGGAGGAGACGATCACATCGGCCTCGGCCAGCGCTGCCTCGTACGCCGAGCGGCTGTCCTGGTAGCCCCAGCGAACGATCTGCTCGGCGAACTCCTGCTCCGCCCAGTGGAACGCGGGAGGCACGTTTCGGAACTGCTGCCCGATAACGCTCAGGCGAAACGGAACCCCTTGTTCCTTGAGCAAGGCCAGAGCCTCGAAGAAGGTGTCCGGGCCTTTATCGAACTCCCATCGCGCCGCCCAGAGGATGTGCATCGGTCCCGGCTCACGGACGCGGCCGGAGCGGCCCGGCGGCATCACCACGCCCGGCGGCTGGACGCTCGCTTTGGCGCGGAGGCGCTCGACAATGCCCGCAGGTTGGTAGTCGGGCATTCGGTCGAGGAATCCGGGGATCGCTCCGAGGAGGTTGTCGCGGTGGAACGCCGAATTGAACCACAACTGCGAGGCCGCCAGCCCGCTCCACAGGTTGGCGAAGCCGTAATGATAGTCGCGGTCGTCCTCATCCTGATAGGGGTAGGTGATCTGGTTCTCGTGGAAGTAGAGCACCGACGGCAGCTCGCGCACCGCCTTGGGGGCGAGGCCGAGAAATACGGGGAGGTTGAGCATGTCCGAGCAGAACAGCACGTCCCAAGCTTCGCCCTTCGCCACGCGAGCGGCGAGCTCCTCGGCAAACGTCACCGGGGCGTGCCGCATCCGCCATTTCCACTTGAACGCCGGCAAGCCCAGCACGGTCCACTCGTGCCGGCTGAGCGCCCGCCAGCCGTCGAGGAACGCCCGGTGGCTCCCGCCGTAGTACGGTTCCAGAGCGAGCACCCGCACGGTCGATCACCTCTTCTTCTTGGTGATCAGGCCGAGCAGCCAGAGGAGAAGCACCGCGCCGACCACGGCCATGACCAGCTTTCCAAGCAGCCCATAGGCTTGGATATTGAGAGCGCGGAAGACGGCTCCGCCGAGTATGGCCCCCACCACCCCGATGACTAGATTGCCGATCAACCCCAGGCTGCCGCCCTTCATTATCTGCCCGGCCAGCCTTTTGGCGGCCAGCCCCACCAACAGGAACCACAGGAAATCCATCGCCAATCCCTCCTTCAACAAGCCCACATGACAGACACATCCTGCGGGCCGCGTGTGCCCGCAAGGCTCCGGCTCAGCTTCCGCTCTTCTGTGCCGCGCGGATTTTCTCGATCAGGTCGCCGTGATCTTTGTACCATTGGACAAAGCGTGGGACGCCGACGTCGATGGGCGTGGTCGGCTCGTAGCCCAGCTTGGTGCGAGCGCGTTCCACGTCGGCATAGGTCGCGGGCACATCCCCCGCTTGCAACGGCAGCATCTCTTTCTTCGCCTCGACGCCCAGCTCGCGCTCCAGAATGCCGATGAGGTGCAGCAGCTCCTCCGAGCGGTGATTGCCCAGATTGAACACCTCGTAGGGGGCCAGCCCGTCGACCTGCATCGAGGCGATCACCCCGGCAACGATGTCGTCGATGAAGGTGAAGTCGCGCTGCATCTTGCCGTGGTTGAAGACCTTGATCGGGCGGCCCTGAACCATCGCCTCGGTAAACAGCCACATCGCCATGTCCGGGCGGCCCCAGGGGCCGTAGACCGTGAAGAAGCGGTGACCGATGGTTTGCAGGCCGTAGAGGTGGGTGTAGACGTGGGCCATCAGCTCGTTGGCCTTCTTCGTCGCCGCGTAGAGGCTGATGGGGTGATCGACCGGCTGGTCCTCGCTGAAGGGCAGCTCCTTGTTGCCCCCGTACACGCTGGAGCTGGAGGCATAGACCAGCCGGGGCACCTTGGCGTGTCGGCACACTTCCAGGATATTGAGGAAGGCCAGCAGGTTGGAGCGCTCATAAACGAACGGGTGGGTGATGGAGTAGCGCACCCCCGCCTGCGCCGCCAGGTGGCAGACCACGTCGGGCTGCACGTCGTTGACCGTGCGGCTCAGCACGTCGAGGTCGCACAGGTCGGCCTCCACGGCGGTAAACCCGTCGAGCTGCTTCAGCTCCGCGTGCCGGGCCTGCTTCAGCACCGGCGGGTAATAGTCGTTCAGGTTATCGAAGCCCACCACCCGGTGGCCGTCCTGCAACAGTTGCTTCGACACATTGAACCCGATGAACCCCGCCGAACCGGTCACGATATAAGTTGCCACAGGTGTGATCCTTTCAAAACAGAGTTTTTTTGACAAGGTCATTCTAACGGCCCGGCCCGGTTGGTTCAACCACCAAACCGTTCCTTCAGCGCCAAGCGGTGAGGCGTTGTAGGGTGGGCGGGCCATAAACCGGGCCACCTTGCGAGAACAGCCGGCCGATCTGGCCCGGCGGTGGAGAGAAGCGGCCGGGTCAACACAGCCTCCAGCCACGGTGGCCTCACTCTGCGTTAAGGCCGAAGAGATTTATTCGAGCGAGGGGTAGGGGACTGAACCGCAAAATCAATATGAGGGTCAGAATGTATGGTTTCCGCGGTCTCAAAACGCCAGAAGTTGCCCTCCGGCATAGGTTTGACCGCTTGCCGGAGCCGTAAACAAGCTCCGCAGATTCTGAGAAAAGGCGGGAAACGCCACTTTGCAATTGAAAACATGGAAAGTTATAAGTCATTTATTTAATTGCTCTTATCAAACATTTAGATTTGCAACAGGGTGGTTTGCGAAATAATTTGCTTGACAATTTCGACCGGCCAGCATATTCTGTGAATAGAATCACAGATGAGGCGTGCCCCAGACCGTGTAAGTGATGAGGCTCACAGCTATGGATCAGAAAATCGCAGAACAAGCTGTCGGGCGATTGAGCCTTTATCGTCGATTATTGGACGCCGTCGCCATGGCCGGCGGAGACCGAATCTATTCGCACGAGCTGGCCGAAAAGGCGCGCGTCAACCCCGCCCAGGTTCGGCGAGACCTGATGCCTCTGGGCGTGGCCGGGAGCACCCGGCGCGGCTATAACGTGGCGGAGTTGGTCGAGGCGATCGACGCCTGCCTCGATGCGCCCGGAGGGCAACAAGCCGCGGTAGTCGGGGTTGGCAACCTGGGCCGGGCTTTGCTGGCCTTCTTCTCCGGGCATCGCCCCGGGTTATCGGTGGTTGCCGGGTTCGACGTCAACCCGCACAGCGTGGACCGCGTGATTCATGGGTGTCGTATCTATCATACCGACCGCTTGGTCGAGGTGGTTGAGGAGCAGCAGATCACGCTGGCGATGTTGGCGGTGCCCTCGTCCGCAGCGCAGGGCGTGGCCGAGCAATGCATTTTGGCCGGTGTGAGCGGCCTGCTCAATTTTGCCCCGGTGCGGCTGCGTGTGCCGCCGACCGTGTACATGTTGAACGTTGACCTGACGATGTATCTGGATATGGTCGCGTTCTTCGCTCGTCAAAGAAAGGATTCGTGATCGGATGATGACGCCGGACATCATGAACATTCTCGGAAAGTATGAGGGGGCCGGGCGCAATCAGTTGATCCCGCTGCTCCAGGACGTCCAGGAACAGTGCGGCTATGTCTCGCGGGAAGCCGTGGAGCTGATCAGCCAAACCCTCAGCCTGCCGTCCAGCAAGGTGTATGGTGTGGCCACCTTTTACAACCAGTTCCGATTCAAGCCGCTTGGCCGCTACCTGATCCAGGTCTGCCGCGGCACGGCCTGCCACGTCAAAGGCTCGGCCAAACTGCTGGAGGCTTTGCAGGCCGCCTTGAACATCGAGCCGGGCGACACCACCGCCGACGGGCTGTTCACGTTGGAGGTGGTGGCCTGTATCGGTGCCTGCGGCTTGGCCCCGGTGATTACCGTGGGCGGCGAGTTCCACGCCAAGGTCACCCCTGAAAAGGTCGGGGACATCCTCAACCTCTACCGCAAGAAAGTGGACGCTGATGAATAGAAAGGTAGAACCTATGGACCGATGTTGGGCGGAACCGGGCGAACCCGCCGACGAACTGATCGCACGATGGGGCCGGAACGCCGAGGGCGAGCCGGACTCCGAACAGATTCTGCGTCGTTTGAACGCGCATCGTCGCCGTGATGTGCCGCGCCCGGCGATTTTCGTCGGCACGGGCACCTGCGGCCTGGGGGCCGGGGCCGGGGCCACGCTGGCCCGGGTGCGCACCTATGTCGAGCGAAACGGCCTCGAGGCCGACATCGTCGAAGTCGGGTGCATCGGCCTCTGCGCCGCCGAGCCGGAGATGGACGTCCAGCTCCCCGGACACCCGCGTGTTGCCTTTTCCAACGTGACCGCCGACAAGGTGGACGCCTTGCTCGACAAGGCCCTCAAGGGCGAGATGGCGTCGGAGGAGACCCTGGGGCAATTTCGCAGCGAGGCATTGGATGCCTGGCCCGAGGTGCCTTTTCTTGACGAGCAGCCCTTTTTCACCCACCAGCGCCGTTGGGTGCTTGCCAACTGCGGGATCGTCAATCCCGAAAGCCTCGACGAATATATCGCGCGGGGGGGATATCGCGCCCTGGCTGATGTGCTCAAGACGCGGACGCGCGACGAGGTCTGCGACATCGTCGAGCAGAGCGGGCTGCGCGGGCGCGGTGGCGGCGGGTTCCCCACCGGGCGGAAATGGAAGTTCGCCCTGGGCACCCAGGCGGAGCAGAAATACCTGATCTGCAACGCTGACGAGGGCGATCCGGGCGCGTTTATGGACCGGGCAGTCATCGAGGGCGATCCGCATCGCTTGTTGGAAGGCATGGCCCTGGCGGCTTATGCCTTCGGCGCGAGCAAGGCCTACATCTATATCCGGGCGGAGTATCCCCTGGCCATCCGTCGCCTGGAGACGGCCATCGCCCAGGCTTACGATGCCGGGTTGTTGGGCTACAACGTGCTCGACAGCGGCTTCAACTTTGACATTGCGATCAAGAAAGGTGCGGGGGCGTTTGTCTGCGGCGAAGAGACCGCTTTGATTCACAGCATCGAAGGCAAACGCGGCATGCCTCGGCCCCGTCCGCCGTTCCCGGCCCAGCGCGGGCTGTTCGACCGGCCGACGATCATCAACAACGTCGAGACCTTGGCCAACGTGCCCGGCATTCTGGCCAATGGGGCCGCGTGGTTCGCAGCGGTGGGCACCGCCGGGTCCAAGGGCACCAAGGTCTTTGCCCTCAGCGGCAACGTGGAACGCACCGGGCTGGTTGAGGTGCCGATGGGCACCGCATTGCGGCGCATCGTGTTTGACGTGGGTGGCGGCATCCCCGGCGGCCGGGCCTACAAGGCCGTGCAGATCGGCGGGCCGTCCGGCGGCTGCATCCCCGAACAGCACCTGGACGTCCAGGTGGATTACGAATCGCTTAAGGAAGTCGGGGCGATCATGGGGTCCGGCGGCCTGGTGGTGATGGACGACCACGCCTGCATGGTGGACGTGGCCCGCTTCTTCATGGAGTTCATCCAGCGCGAGAGCTGCGGCAAGTGTATCCCCTGCCGCGAGGGGACGCGGCGGATGCTCGAAATTCTCGAACGGATTATCCGCCCGCGCCGGGAAGAGACGCGGATGGAGACGTTGGAGCGGTTCCAGGGCGTGATGGAAATGCAGCGCCTGGCCGAGGTGATTCGGGACACCAGCCTCTGCGGCCTGGGGCAGACCGCCCCGAACCCGGTGCTCAGCACGTTGCGCTGGTTCCGGTCCGAATACGAGGCTCATGTCTTTGGTCGCAAGTGTCCGGCCGCCGTATGTCGCGGCCTGGTGGAATATCGTATCGACCCGGAAGTGTGCAAGGGGTGTACCCTGTGTGCGAAGAAGTGCCCCGCTCAGGCGATTATGGGTGCGCCGAAAAGCCCGCATTACATCTTGCCGGACAAGTGCGTCGGGTGCGGACAGTGCCTGGATGTCTGCCCCTTCGGCGCGGTCATCATGGACTAACCGAGGAGCCAATCGTGATCAACATCACCGTGAACGGACAGCCGACCGAAGCTCAGGCCGGCGAGACCATTCTTTCCGCGCTGAACCGTCAAGGTATCCGCGTGCCGACCTTGTGCCACGTCGAGGGACTGACCCCGACCGGCGCCTGCCGTATGTGCGTGGTTGAGGTCGACGGCCGCCTGCTGCCCAGCTGTGCCTATCCGGTCAGCGACGGCATGAGCATCGCCACCCATACCCCCAGAGTGATGCGCGCCCGCAAGACCATTGTCGAACTGTTGCTCTCGAACCACCCCGATGACTGCCTCTACTGTGAGCGCAACGGTTCGTGCCAGTTGCAGGAACTGGCCGAGGAGCTCGGCGTCCGGCAGCGGCGGTTTACCGGCGATCGCAACCGGCAGATGGCCGACATCTCCAGCCCGTCGATCGTGCGCGACCCCGCCAAGTGTATCCTCTGCGGTAAGTGTGTGCGCGTCTGCGAAGAGGTGCAGGGTGTCGCGGCCATTGATTTTATCGGGCGCGGCAGCCGGTCGACCGTGGGGACGGTGTTCAACGAGGGGTTGAACATTTCGAGTTGCATCAACTGCGGCCAATGCGTGGTGGCTTGCCCCACCGGGGCATTGCGCGAGCAGAGCCACCTGGAGCGCGTCACGGCCGCGCTGGCCGACCCCAACTTGTTCGTGGTCATTCAGCACGCCCCCAGTGTTTCGGTGACGCTGGCCGAGGAGTTCGGAGCGCGGCCCGGCACCGACGCCTGCGGGGCGATGACCGCCGTGTTGCGGCGCCTCGGATTCGACCGCGTGTTCGACACCGGCTTCAGCGCCGACCTGACCATTATGGAGGAGGGGTCCGAGCTGGTGCAGCGTGTTCAGCAAGGCGGCCCGTTGCCGTTGCTGACCAGTTGCTCGCCCGGCTGGGTCAAGTTTGTCGAGCAGTTCTACCCCGAATTGATCCCGAACGTGTCGAGTTGCAAAAGCCCGCAGCAGATGCTGGGGGCGATCATCAAGAGCTTCTTTGCCGAGCGCGAGGGCTTGGCCCCCGAAAAGATCTTCAGCGTGTCGGTGATGCCCTGCACTGCCAAGAAATTCGAGGCGGAGCGGCCCGAACACACCCGGAACGGTGTGCCGGATGTCGATGCGGTGCTCACCACGCGCGAATTGGCCAGGCTGATCCGCGAACACGGGTTGACGCTGGACAGCGTGGAGCCGGAGTCTGCCGATTCTCCCTTCGGCGAGCGCA
Source organism: uncultured Planctomycetota bacterium (assembly GCA_964490295.1). Lineage (GTDB taxonomy): Bacteria > Planctomycetota > PUPC01 > PUPC01 > PUPC01 > CAZBCO01. The sequence goes on along the minus strand of CAZBCO010000234.1, from coordinate 4,538 downwards.
GCTCGGCGGGCAAGCTGTTCGGGGCCACCGGCGGCGTGGCCGAGGCCGCTCTGCGCAGCGCCTATTACCTGCTCACCGGCGAGGAATTGGCCACCCCGGTGATCAAGGACCTTCGCGGAATGGACCGCATCAAGGAGACGCATATTCAGGTGGGCGACCTGAATGTCGGCGTGGCGGTGGTCAGCGGCCTCTCGGCGGCTCGTGAGATTCTTGACCAGATCAAGAACGGGCGCGATGACCTGCATATGATCGAGGTGATGACCTGCCCCGGCGGCTGCATCAACGGCGGCGGCCAGCCCTACAACACCGACCGCGAGGCCGTGGTCAAGCGGATGCAGAAGCTTTACAGCATCGACAGCTCCGAAACGGTCCGGGCTTCGCACCACAACGCCGATATCCAGCGCCTTTACGACGAGTTCCTGGGCGCTCCGTTAAGCCACAAGAGCCACGAGCTGCTGCACACGTACTACACCTCGCGAAGCGGGGAGAAGACGGGCTGACCTATGGCCGAATCCAATCACCCGGCATACGTTCGCACCGTCGGTGAAAAGTGCCGATTGTGCTACACTTGCGTGCGCGAATGCCCCGCCAAGGCGATTCGCATTCGTGACGGCCAGGCCGAGATTCTGCCCGAACGCTGCATCTGTTGCGGCAACTGTGTCAAGGTATGCAGCCAGGGTGCCAAGCAGATTCTAAGCAGTATCGACCAGGTCAACCGGTTATTGACCGGGAACCTGCCGGTGGCGGCTTGTGTGGCCCCCAGTTTTCCCGCGGAGTTCGGCGAGGTGGATCCGGGGCGGTTCGTCGGGATGTTGGGCCGGCTGGGATTCGACAGCGTGGTCGAGGTGGCCTTCGGGGCCGATCTGGTTGCCAAACGGTACCGCGACATGCTGGAAAGCGGTAAGCGGGGCTATATTGCCACCTCCTGCCCGGCGCTGGTGGAGTTCGTCTGCCGATACGAGCCGGACCTGGTCCCCAAGCTGGCCCCGATTGTGTCCCCCATGGTCGCCATGGCCCGCGTGCTCCGCTCGATGCATCCCCAGGGCATCCGGGTGGTGTTTATCGGGCCGTGCATCGCCAAGAAGCGCGAGACCGAGGACGAGCGGGTTGTGGGGGACGTGGATGCGGCTCTCACTTTTGTCGAGCTGCGTCAGATGTTCAAAGAACACCGCATCGAGGCCGAGGACACCGAGCCGGCTGAATTCGACCCGCCCCACGCGGGCCTCGGCGCGGTCTTTCCCATCAGCCGAGGCTTGTTGCAGGCCGCGGGGATTACCGAAGACCTGTTGACCAACAACGTGGTCGCCACCGACGGGCGCCATAACTTTATTGAGGCGCTCAAAGATTTCAACACAGGCGAGCTGCAGGCCGACCTGCTCGAAATCCTGTGTTGCAACGGCTGTATCATGGGGCCGGGAATGGCCAATGGCGACAACCTCTACCGGCGACGTGAGCGGGTCAGCCGCTTCGCCCGCGAACGCCAAGCCACCTTCGATAAGGCGGCCTGGCAAAAAGAGATGGACCGGTTCGACGACCTCGATCTGAGCTGCACCTATCAGGCCCGCGACACCCGTATCCTCATCAATCACGTCGAGGAGGAGGTGCGCAAGGTGCTGGCCAGAATGGGCAAGCTCGAGCCGCAGGACGAATTGAACTGCGGGGCCTGCGGCTACGATACCTGCCGCGAGCATGCCATCGCCATCGCCAAGGGGCTGGCCGAGAGCGAGATGTGCCTGCCCTATACCATCGCCGAGCTGCGGCGCGCCCTCACGAATGTGGCGGAGTCCAACGACGCCCTGGCCGATACACGGGCCGCATTGATGCAGGCCGAGAAGTTGGCCAGCATGGGCCAACTCGCCGCCGGGATTGCCCACGAGGTCAACAACCCGCTCGGCGTGGTGCTGCTGTATGCCCACATGCTCTTCGAGCAGGTGCAGGACGAGGCCCTGCGGGACGACCTCAAGATGGTGGTGGAACAGGCGGACCGCTGCAAGAAGATTGTGTCGGGCCTGCTGCACTTCGCCCGTCGAAACCGGGTGGTGCGCCAGACGGTCGACCTCGACGAATTGGTCGCTCCGAGCATCGAGGCGATGCACCTGCCGAAGCGCATCAAGACCGAGGTGCGAAGCACCTGCGACAACCTCAAAGCCGATCTTGACCGGGACCAGATCGTCCAGGTGTTGACCAATCTGGTGACCAACGCCGTGGACGCGATGCCGGAGGAGGGGCGCTTGACCATCGAACTGGGCGGCGACGACGACCGCCTGCAAATAATCATCAGCGATACCGGCCAGGGCATTCCCGAAGCTCAACGCAGCAAAATTTTTGAGCCGTTCTTTACCACCAAGCAGATGGGCAAAGGCACCGGCCTGGGGCTGGCGGTCAGCTATGGCATCATTAAGATGCACAAGGGCGACATTGCCTTCACGTCCAACGCCGACCCCGAAGCGGGGCCGACGGGTACTACCTTCACGGTCACGCTGCCCCGGCGTGACGACGAGGCCTAGACGGAGCAGACTTATGGCAGCACGTATTTTGATTGTGGACGATGACCCGGACCTGTTGATGCAGACCCAAACCCAACTCGAAGCCGCCGGCTACGAGGTGGTGGCGGTGGCCAGCGCGGCGGAAGCCGAACGGGTGATTGACGAGACATGCCCTGATATCGCGGTCTTCGACCTGATGCTCGAAGAGGTTGACAGTGGCTTCATCCTCTGCTACAAGACCAAGACCAAGCACCCGGACCTTCCCATCATCATGGTGTCGGGTGTCGCGGGGGAAACCGGGCTTGCGTTCGATGTCCAGGGCGGCTCGGAGCAGGCTTGGCTGAAGGCCGATGCTTTTCTCAACAAGCCCGTCCGGCCCGAACAGTTGCGCCGCGAGATTGAGCGCCTTCTGGCCGCCGGCAAGAACTAGCAGGAGCAGAGCGTCGGATGGACAGGCTGCATGTGATGGTCGTGGATGATGAACCCGGAATGCGCATGGGCGTCAAGCGCGTCCTGCGCGATCTGACCCTTCGCCTGCCGGACCTGGATGACGCCGTGGGATTCGAGGTGGAAGAGTTCGAGAACGGCACCACCGCACTCGAACGCCTCGAAGCGAAACGCCCGGACATCCTCCTGCTGGACCACGGCCTGCCGGATATCACCGGAATGGAGATTCTGGACCGGCTTCAAGCCGGGGACGACGGCGATATGCTGGTCATCATGATCACGGCGTATGCCTCGATTGAGACCGCCCTGTCGGCGGCGAAGCGCGGGGCCTACGATTTTCTTGCCAAGCCGTTCACCCCGAACGAACTGACCTCGACCCTGCGCAAGGCTGCCGGCCGCCTCGTGCTCCAGCGTCAGGCCAAGCGTCTGGCCGAGGAGAAGCGCCAGGTACGCTTTCAGTTTATCTCCGTCCTGGCCCACGAACTCAAAGCCCCGCTGAACGCGGTCGAGGGCTACCTGAGGCTGGTCAGGGACCGGACGCTGGGAGCGGAGCTGGACGCCTATGGCGAAATGATCGCTCGCAGTCTGATCCGCGTGGACGGGATGCGCAAGCTGATCTTCGACCTCTTGGACATGACCCGCATCGAGTCGGGCCAGAAGAAGCGCAGCTTCGAGAGCCTGGACATCCGCGATGTGGCGGCGGAGGTCATCGAAACGTTGTCGCTCGATGCCAAGGACCGCGACATTACCATCGAGCTTCACGCCGACCAGCCGGTCGCCATGCAGGCCGACCGAGGCGAGGTCAACATTGTGCTCAGCAACCTGATATCCAACGCGGTGAAATACAACCGTGACGGTGGCCGGGTGGACGTGACCCTGCGACGCGACGGCAAGCAGGTAGTGGTCGAGGTGGCCGACACCGGCATCGGGCTGAGCGAGGCGGAAGCCGCCAAGTTGTTCGGCGACTTTGTCCGCATTCGAAACGAGAAGACCAAGAACATTCTGGGCAGCGGGCTGGGGCTGTCCACGGTGAAGAAGATCGCCTCGCTCTACGGCGGCGAGGTGATCGTTCGCAGCCAACCCGATCAGGGCAGCACCTTCACCGTGACCCTGACGTCCGAATCCGAATAAGGAGGCGGCCCTATGCAAGACGGCAAACCTGTCATCCTGTGCATCGACGACGACCCGGACGTGCGGATCACCCTGCGGGCGGTGCTCCAGGCGGCGGGCTATCAGGTCGCCGAGGCCGCGGGCGCCGAAGAGGGCCTCCGCGTTTACGAGAGCGTCAAGCCCGACCTGATCATCGTCGATCTGATGATGGAAGAGGTCGATTCGGGCACCAGCTTCGTCCGCGAGCTCGCCCTGCGCAACAATACCGCCCCGGTGTGCATGCTCAGCTCGGTCGGCGATGAGCTGGCGATGAACGTCGATGCCGGGGCCTTGGGGCTGGCGGCCGTGCTCCAGAAGCCGGTCGATCCGGCTCGCCTGGTGGCCGAGATCAAAGCCCGACTCCCCTGAGAGAACCGCAAAGGCCATTGAGATGATCTCACCCAGAGCGACCTTCAGCGAGGCGGCCCCCGCCCCCGGCGACATGCTCGCATGGCT
>CAZBCO010000233.1:0-16779 GCA_964490295.1 uncultured Planctomycetota bacterium | reverse complement strand
CTGCCTGAGCGGGTGATCGAGTCGATCCGGCGGACGAAGACCGCGATCAAGGCCCCGGTCACCACGCCGGTGGGCACCGGGTTCCGCAGCGTCAACGTCTCCCTGCGCCAGGTGCTGGACCTTTACGCCTGCCTGCGGCCGTGCAAATCATATGAAGGCGTCCGATCGAAGTACGACAACATCGACCTGGTCATCGTGCGGGAGAACACCGAAGACCTCTACGCGGGCATCGAGTTCGAGAAAGGCTCGCCCCAAGCGTTGCAATTGATCGGCGACATCGAAAAGCTCTCCGGGCGCAAGATTCTGGACGATTCGGGCATCAGCATCAAGCCCATCTCGGTGACGAACACCGAGCGCATCGTCCGCTTCGCCTTTGATTACGCCCGGGCCAACGGGCGCCGCAAGGTGACCTCCGTGCATAAGGCCAACATCATGAAATACAGCGACGGGCTGTTCCTGGAGGTCTCGCGCCGGGTGGCCACAGAGTATCCGGATATCGAGTTCGATGACCGCATCGTTGATAATATGTGCATGCAACTGGTGCAGAAGCCGGAGTTATACGACGTGATGGTCTTGCCCAATTTGTACGGGGATATCCTGAGCGACCTTTGCGCCGGGCTGGTCGGCGGGCTGGGCGTTGCGCCGGGCGGAAACATCGGCCGGGAGATCGCGGTCTTCGAAGCCACGCACGGCAGCGCCCCGAAATACAAGGGGCAGAACAAGGTCAACCCCACCGCGCTGCTGCTGTCGGCGGTGATGATGCTGCGGCACTTGAACGAACGCGAGGCGGCTCAACGACTCGAAGACGCCATTGCCGCCGTCATCCGCCAAGGCAAGGCCGTCACCTATGACCTGAAGCTCGACCGCGACGACCCCACCGCTGTCGGCACCCGCGAGATGGGCGAGGCGATTATCGCAGCGATGCAATAGGACGTGACTATGCGCATCATTCCGGCCCAAGACGTGATTCGCGCCGTCGCCCACGCGGCGGTGGAGGCGAATTATCACCTCGAACCGGACCTGCTCGATGCCTTGAACCGGGCGCGGCAGCAAGAAACGTCCGCCATCGGTCGTGAAGCTCTCGACCAGATACTCGAAAACGCCCGGATCGCCGGTGAGGGCACCTTCCCGGTGTGCCAGGACACCGGCCTGTCGGTGGTGTTCGTGGAGCTGGGCGAGGAGGCGCGGGTCGAGGGCGGGCTGCGCGAGGCGATCACCGAGGGTGTGCGCCTGGGCGTCGGCGAGGGTTATTTACGTCGCACGGTGTGCCACCCGTTCACACGGGCGAACACCGGTGACAGCACCCCGGCGATTCTCCACATCGACCTGGTGCCCGGCGACCGACTGGTTATCGAGTATCTGGCCAAAGGCGGCGGGTCCGAGAACATGAGCCGTGCGGGGATGCTCACGCCGGCGGCGGGGATCGACGGGGTGGTCGACTACGTGGTCGAGACGGTACGCCACGGAGCGGTCAACGCCTGCCCGCCGATCAGCATCGGCGTGGGGATCGGCGGCGACCTCGAAATGGCGGCGATCCTGGCCAAAAAATCGCTGGCTCGGCCGCTGGGCCAGCCCTCCGAAGAACCGCACTGCGCCGAGATCGAACACCGGGTGCTCGAAGCCGTCAACAAGCTGGGCATTGGCCCGGCAGGGCTTGGCGGCCGAATCACCGCGCTGGCCGTCCACGCCGTTCAGATGCCCTGCCATATCGCCAGTTTGCCGGTCGCGGCCGTGCTGCAATGCCACGCCCATCGGCATCGAAGGATAGAGCTATGAGCGAATCGATCCGGCTGACCACGCCGCTGTCGAAGGAAGATGTCGCCACCCTGCGCGCGGGTGACCGTGTGCTGCTGTCGGGCGTGGTCTATGCCGCGCGGGACACCGTGCATAAGCGGCTGGTCAAGATGCTGGCCGAGGGCAAGCCGTTACCGGTGGATATGGAGGGGCAGGTGATCTATTACGCCGGCCCCTCGCCCACGCGACCGGGCGAAGTGATCGGCTCGGCGGGGCCGACCACCAGCGGGCGGATGGACCCGTATCTACCCAACCTGCTGAAGGCGGGCCTGCGAGCGACCATCGGCAAGGGCCGACGCTCGCCCGACGCCATCGCCGCGATGCAGGCGTTCGGGGCGGTCTATTTCGGCGTCGTCGGCGGAGCGGCCGCGCTCATCGCCCGGTCGATTGTGGCCAACGAGGTGATCGCCTTTGACGAACTCGGCCCGGAAGCCATGCGACGCATCGAATTTAGGGACCTGCCCGCCTTTGTCATCAACGATGTCGAAGGCCGTGACCTTTATGACCTCGGAGCCGAGCAATTCAGAAGCCCGACGTCCAAGACACGATAATGCTCGGCTGCCGACGCTGTGCCGACTTTGCGGAGTGAAAAAAGATGTGGGAGCCTCTGACAGCCTTTATCAGGGAACATAACTCCTTTCTCATCACCACACACGTCTTCCCCGACGGCGATGCGGTTGGCTCGGCGCTGTCACTCGCGCGGATGCTCCGGCGGTTGGGCAAGAAGACGTTGGTCGTGATCGACCACCCCATCCCGAAGGTATTTCGTTTTCTGGATACGCAAAGGACGATCAAGGTCTATGATCCCTCTTGGACCAAGCGGATGGTCGCCTGCGACGCTGCCGTGGTCGTGGACGTGGGCACGCTCGACCGCCTCGGTCAGGTGGGCCGCGAAATCCGCAGGGCCTCGATGAAAACCGCGTGTATCGACCATCACCGCACCAACTCGCATTTTGCGGATGTGAATGTGGTGGATACCCACGCCTCATCAACCGGCGAAATGATCCACACGCTGGCCTGTGAGCTGGACATCAAGCTCATCCCCGCCATTGCCGACGGCCTTTTTGTGGCCGTGGCCACCGACACCGGATGGTTCCGCTTCCCGAACACCACGCCGCACACCCATCGACTGGCCGCTGAGCTGATGGAGCACGGAGCGAAACCCGACCGTATCTACCGCCAGGTGTATGAGACGGTGGAATGGCCGCGCCTCACGCTGATGAAGCACGTGCTGGACACGCTGAGCAGTGCGTCCGACGGGCAGATTGCCTATTTCTACGCCACCGAGGCGATGATGAGCGAAGCCGGGGCCACCCACGAGGATGCCGAGGGCTTCACCGACATCCCGCGCGTCCTGCGCGGCGTCAAGCTGATCATCTTCTTCCGCGAGGCCGACGGCCAGATCAAGGTCAGCCTGCGGTCCAAGGACGGCCCGTCGGTCGAGAAGCTGGCCCGAAAATACGGCGGAGGCGGACACGCCAAGGCGGCCGGCATCTCGATGAAAGGCCCTTTGAAAACCGCGATGAACACAATTCTTGGCGAAGCAAAAAGGCTGCTTAGCCATTGACATAAAAGCACTTATCGCAAAACCACGACCCCGCCGTCAAAAAACCGCTCAAGTTTTTCGTGTAAAATGGCGATACTGCATTTGGACGCAAGGTCTTGGTGCCTGACCTCCGGCTGACCCGCCAGGGAGCACGGCATCGGATACTTGGCCAATAAGAGGTGAATGGCTCGGAGCTCCCGGCTCCGGGCTGTCCACCGATGATCTCGCCCGAACCGCGGGCCAGTATTGGCTGGCTTGGATTCCCCCCTTGGGGGCCTTCTTTCCAAGCTCCGAGCGGTTTTTACCCCACCACACCCCACCACCGAGACCCTCCACGCGCCGAGGAGCCGCATAAGAGGTTATTTAAAAAGGCTTTATATCACAAGAAAAATCACCGATGAAATAGAGCCTCCTCCGCCCGGATAAAACACCTAAAAAATAAAAAATATTTCAGAAGTTTCCATCCGGGCCGCAACCACAATATGTTGTGGTATCTAATTCACCTCTATTCCACATATCGCTTAAGCCTGTCCTTGATGGAATATACGCCAAACGGCCCGCTTGACAGCGGTGGTGCAGTGTGGTACATTTTGGGGGAAGATGGTGGACGGCGGAGCGTCGGAGTATTCTCAGACTGGGGTCTGAGCAGACTGGCGGGTTTTCGGTAGGGTCGGCGTCTTAAAACACGCCAACCGAGAAGGTGCCAGCCTTACTCTCGCCCACACCGGGCCAACTTCACACCTGTTGTCATTATCGTTGGTCTGTCGGGCCGGTCAAGTTTTTTTGCCGGCCAAAGCCTGAAGGGAAACCTTTCTTGCCATTGTTCTCGGGTGAATACACAGCAACCCGCGACGACAAGAACCGCATCATCATCCCCGCCAAGATGCGGCAGGCCGCCGGGAACGACGGCGAGACGGGCTACTACGTGACACGGGGCGTGGACGATTGCATCGTGATCCAGACCGCGAGCCGCTTCGAACAGGTCAGCTCGGCGGGGGCTGACGAGCGTTTCCGGCAGACCGCCGTGGGGCGAATGGTCGAACGGGCCATCTTCTCCAAGGCGGAGTTCGCCTCCTGCGATAAGCAGGGGCGCCTGCTGCTGCCGGCTCGACTGGTCGAATCGCTCAACATCGGCAAAAACGTGGTGATCGTCGGCGTCAACGACCGGATTGAGGTCTGGGACCGGGATCGCTGGGATGAAGTACTCCGGGAGGCCGAGCGCCAACTGCAGCGTCAGGCCGACGAGTACTACGGAAGACCACGAGAGGGCTAACGGCGGTGGAACCATTCCCCCATCGCCCGGTGTTGCTGAATGAAACGTGCGAACTGATTCAACCAACCGCCGGGCGGTGGTACCTCGACGGGACCCTCGGGGCCGGCGGACACGCAGAACAGCTTTTGGTTCTTTCTCAGCCTGACGGAAAACTGATCGGTATTGACCGTGACCCCGAAGCCCTGGCCATTGCGGCACAGCGGCTCGAACGCTTCGGCGACCGGGTCATTCTGGAACAAGCCAACTTTACCGAGGCGGACCAAGTGCTCGCCCGACACGGCGTTCCGGCGGTCCACGGCGTCGTCCTGGATCTGGGCTTGTCCTCCATCCAACTCGACGCCCCAGGCCGAGGCTTCTCGTTCCGATTCGACGACGCCCCGCTGGATATGCGGGCCGACCCGACCTCCGGGCCGACCGTTGCCGAGCGGCTCGCTCACGTCTCGGAACGGGACCTGGCCGACGTCCTTTACACGCAGGCGGACGAGTTCCGCTCACGTCGGATCGCACGGGCCATTTGTGAGGCCCGCCGCCGCGAACCGCTGCGAACCGCGGGGCAGTTGGCCAAGGTCGTTGAGCGGGCGGTGGGACGGCACGGAAAAACCCACCCGGCCACGCGAACCTTTATGGCTCTTCGGATGTGGGTCAATGACGAACTGCCCAACCTGGAGGCGATGTTGCTGTCGCTGAAGCACCTTGTCGAGCCGGGCGGGCGGGCGGCGGTGATCAGTTTTCACTCGAAGGAAGACCGTATCGCCAAGACGGTGTTTCGCCACGAGGCCCGTGAGGGCCTCTGGACGCTCCTCACCCGGAAGCCGGTAGTCCCCGGTCGGGAGGAATGTGCGGCGAACCCACGGGCACGCAGTGCGAAGCTGCGAGCGGTCGAGAGGAAGGTTTGATGTAGGCAGGTATCCGGTCAAGAGGCGTAGGAGAGAGAGCAATGCGGGAGGCTCGTCCGAGCCCAGTCAAGTCGGGGATGGTGCTCCCCATCTTCCTGCTCTGCGTCGTGGGGCTTATCGGCCGCCTCTACACCATCCAGATTTGCGACCACGCGGAACACGTCGAACGCGCCCGCCGCCAAAGCCAGACCATCACCGAAATCCCGGCCGTCCGAGGCAGCATTCTGGACCGCAACGGCGTGGCCCTGGCGGTCAGCCTGAAAACGCCGGCCGTGTTCGTCGACCCCGGCATCATCGCCATCCCCGCCCACATCCGCTCCTGGCTCCCGGAGGTCCTCGGCATCTCACCCCAGGTCTTCCGGACGTTCGTGAATCAGCAGCCCGATGAGCTGCGACCGGAAGTGCAGCGGCAGATCAACGACCCCACATTCGAGCGAATGGCCACACTGACCCGCCGGCTTGCGGCGTACACCAAGACGCCTGAAGACGTGATGATCGGGCGGCTCAAGACCGCGGTCAACGGCCAGCTCAGCGCCGTCGCCGACCAGGTCGCCCCCATCCTCGGCATGGACCGCTCCGAGCTGCTCAAAACCTTCCGCCGCGATACCCGCTTTGTCTGGCTCAGACGGCCCGCAACGCGGGAGATGGCAGAACAGATCGCAGCGCTCAAACTGCGCGGCCTCGGGATCAAGCATGAGTACGCCCGAAAAACAACCAACGAGCTCCGGATCGGCCAGTGGCTTGGATTCGTCGGCCAAGACGGCCACGGGCTGGAGGGCTTGGAGCGGCATTTCGAGAGTGACCTGAGCGGCGCCCCCGGCATGGCACAGCTCCGCCGAGATGGGCGAGGCCGACGCATCGCCGACTCTGCCGAACCCACCGTCGCCCCCAGGCACGGCTTTCACCTCCAACTGACCGTTGATGCGCGGATTCAGGCCATCGTGGGTGAAGAAATCGAGAAGGTCTTTGAAACGTTCTCGCCGATCTCCGTCTCGGCCATCGTGATGGACCCGCACACCGGGAGCCTCCTGGCCCTGGACTCGGCCCCGGGGCTTAACGTATCGAAGCTGGGCGAGCTGTCGCGCACCGAGCTGGAACGGCGGATGCGCAATCACCCGGTCCAGAGCGTCTATGAGTACGGCAGCACCTTTAAACCGTTCATCGTCGCGGCGGCGCTCGACCTCGGCCTGGTCACACCTGAAAACCGAATTAACTGCGAACAGGGGGCCTGGCGTTACCGCGGCCGCACACTGCACGACACCCACCCCAACGGCATCCTCACCATCTCCGGTGTGATTGAAAAGTCGAGCAACATCGGGGCGGCGAAGTTGGGCCTGATCCTCGGCGACCAGCGCCTCCGGAACGTGGTCCAGGCCTACCACTTCGGCCGGCCGCTGGGCCTGAGAATGCCCGCCGAAGGCGCGGGCAAGCTCACCTCCGAACGGCAGTGGAGCTATTACACCACCACCTCCGTGCCGATGGGCCAGGAGATTGCCGGCACCCCGCTGCAGTTGATCACCGCCTTCTGCTCCCTGATCAACGGCGGGTTGCTGATGCAGCCCTACGTGGTCGATTCGCTGCACGACCCGAACACCGGCGAAATCACGCGCCGCAGCCCGGCGCTTCTGGGACGGATGATCCGCGAGGAAACCTCGGCCAGGATGCGTGAAATCCTTCGGCAGGTCGTGCTGCGCGGCACGGCCAAGAATCTTCAGAAATGCAAGTATCCGATCGGCGGCAAGACCGGCACCGCCCAGAAATCCGCCCGCGGCGGGTATTCACGGGAAAAATACGTCGGGTCGTTCATCGGGTTCGCCCCTTACGACCGCCCCCGTATCGCGGTGCTGGTGATGGTCGATGAACCGCATAAAAGCGCGGGGTACTACGGCGGCACGGTGGCCAGTCCGGCAGTGGGCCGAATCATCGACCGAACCCTGGCGGTGCTTGAATCGACGCCGGAACAGAATGGAAATCAACCGGAGGTGGCGGCCCGATAGCGCCCGGCCTTGGAGGAATGCGTTGAAACTGGAACGCCTGCTACCCGTGCTGTGCCCGACGCCCGAAGACCGGGCCGCCTACGCACCGTTCGGCGATGTGGAAGTGACCCGCCTGGTCAACAACTCCCGCGAGGCCTCGCGTGGCAGCCTGTTTGTGGCCCTGCAGGGAGCCGCGAGCGACGGGCACGCTTTCGTCAACGATGCCGTGCGGGCGGGTGCCCGCGTGGTGCTGTCCGAGCGCCCGGTGCCCGTGCGAGGCGACGTGGTCCGGTTCGTACTGCCCGACGCCCGTGCTCGGCTCTCGGCTCTGGCCGCCCTGTTCTTCGGGCGACCCACCGAAACATTGCACGTCACCGGCATCACCGGGACCAACGGGAAGACAACCACCGCGTTCCGCACCCGATCCGTGTTCGAGGCCGCCGGGTTGTCCACCGGCCTGCTGGGCACCATCGCGTACCATGTCGGCGACCGCTGCATCCCCGCCGGCAACACCACGCCGGACAGCCTGCTCATCCAGGACCTGTTCGACCAGATGCTCGATGTGGGGTGCAGCCACGCGGTCATCGAGGTCTCCTCACACGCTCTGGACATGCACCGCGTTGACGACGTCCACTTCGACATCGCGGTGTTCACCAATCTGTCCGACCGCGAGCATCTCGATTACCACGGAACCTTCGAGAGCTACCGCGACGCCAAGGCGCGGCTGTTCGAGATGCTGCCGAGCCACGGCACCGCCGTGGTCAGCGCCGACGACCCGGTCGGCGAGTACATGGCCAACAAAGCCCACGGCCGATGCCTGCGATTCGGCCTGTATAACCCGGCGGACTTGACGGCTGAGATTCGGACGATGGATATCGCCGGCACGGCCTACCGGCTACATACGCCCTGCGGCGAGGCCGAAGTCCGCACCTCGTTCGTCGGCGAGTTCAATGTACTCAACGATCTGGCCGCAGCCGCGTGCGGGGTGGCGGCCGGCTTGGACCTCGATGCCATTGTGCGAGGCCTTGAATCCCCCCAGCCGGTCCCCGGTCGCCTCGAACGTGTGCCTGCCGGAGAGATCTTTGCCCTGGTCGATTACGCCCATAACGAGGGGGCTTTGGACTCGCTGCTGGCGACCGTCCGCCAACTGGCCCGGAAGCGGCTGATCGTGGTCTTCGGTTGCGGCGGCGACCGCGACTCGACCAAGCGCCCGACGATGGGGGCCGTCGCCGAGAAATACGGCGACTTGGTCGTGTTGACCGCCGACAACTCGCGCAGCGAGGACACGGAGCAGATTATCCGCGAGATCGAGGCGGGAATGAACGGCTCGACCCCGCGGCAGGTCGTCCCGGACCGTGAGCTTGCCATCCACGCGGCCGTCGCCGCCGCCCGGCCCGGCGATGTGGTGCTGGTCGCCGGCAAGGGGCACGAGACGTATCAAATCCTGGGGCCGATCAAGGCCCCGTTCGACGACCGCGAGGTCCTGGCCCACGCCATCGCCGAACGGGAGAGCATCGATCATCCCGCCATTCACTCGGAGGCCTGACCATGCAAGACTTTACACTCCGAACGGTGAGAGAAGCCACCGGCGGCAAAATCCTTCGCGGTCGCCCCGATCTGGTGCTGACCGGTATCTCGACCGACACCAAGACCCTGCGCCCCGGCGAACTCTTCTTCGCCTTGGTTGGCGACAATCACGATGCTCACCGCTTTGTGCCCGATGCGATGAACCGGGGGGCCGGAGCGGTTGTGGTTCATAATGAGGACGCCATCCGCGACCTGCCCAGCCTGCCGGTCATCCGCGTGAAGGACACCACCCAAGCCCTCGGCGACCTGGCCAAGTGGCACCGCGCCCAATGCCCGACCACCACGGTAATCGGCATCACCGGCAGCAACGGCAAGACCACGGTCAAGGAAATGCTCTTCCACATCCTCGACGGCGTGGTGCGGTCGGTCAAGTCCATCCGCAGTTACAACAACGCCGTGGGGGTTCCGCTCACCCTGTTCCAGTTGCGTCCGGCGGACGTGTACGCGGTGGTCGAGATGGGCACCAACTCGCCGGGCGAGATCGCGCGGCTGTGTGAGATCGCCGACCCCAACGTCGGCGTCCTGACGCATATCGCCGCCAGCCACCTCGAAGGCCTGGGCAGCGTCGAGGGCGTGGCCCGCGAGAAGGCCGCCTTGCTCCGCCACACCGTCCAGCGCGGCGGAGCGTTCTACAATGCCGACTGCTACCACTCGCGCCGCCTGGCCAAGTCTCTCAAGGGCAAACTGAGTGCGTTCGGGCTCGATAACGAGGCCGAGCTGCGCGGGTTCCATCTGCGGGCGGATGCCACCGGGCTGAGCTTCAAACTGGTGAACGGGCCGCGCATCCACATGCCGATGGCCGGCACACACAATGCGATCAACGCCGTGGCCGCCATCGCGGTGGCCCGCAAACTGGGTATCGACTGGACGACCATCCAGGAACGCCTGGCGACCTTTCGGCTGCCCCCGGGGCGAATGGAGATGAAGACCGTCGCCGGGGTCACGGTGATCAACGACGCCTACAACGCCAACCCGCAGTCGATGGAAGCCGCCGCACGGACGTTGCATCGGCTCGAAGCGCCCGGCAAGAAAAATATGGTCACGGGCGACATGCTCGAATTGGGCGAGGCCTCGGTCGATTGGCACCGCCGCATGGGAAAGACGCTCGCCGGGTTCGGGTTCGACTATCTGCTCGGTGTCGGGGCGCAAACCACCGAGCTGCTGGGTGCGGCCGCCGACCACGGGATGGCCGACCAACGCCTGATCCATGCGGGCGGCAACCAGCAGCTGGCCGCCACGCTCAGCACCCTCGTTGAAGAGGGCGACGTCGTCTTGCTCAAGGGGTCGCGGCGTATGAAGCTCGAAGAAGTGGTTCAGGAATTGGAACGTTGCCAGGGCGTCGAGGAACCGGCCAACGAAGTCCCGGTCTATCACTTGTACCGATCGTTAATGGAAAAACAATCAGACGTCACCGAGGGTTCGGCCGTGGGAAGCCGGACAGATCACCTCTCGGTCGGACGTCGCATGGGGTGAAGCACGGAGGATGGGGTCCATGAATGCTAACATGGTGGTGGATGTACGAAGCAACGGACGGGCGAAGAAGCAGCGAAAAGCCGCTCCCGACCCCCATAACGCCCTGTGGGGCGCGTATGTAAAACAGCGGAGTGTCGCGGCGCGCAATGCCCTGATCGAAGCCTACCTGCCGCTGGTCCAGAACGAGGCTCACAAGGTCTCGGCCTTGCTCTCCTACGCGGTCACCGCGCAGGAGCTGGAGAGCGCCGGCACGCTGGGGCTGATCAACTGCATCGAGAGCTTCGACACCAGCCAAGGCATCAAGTTCATCACCTTCTGCACCCCGCGCATCCGCGGGGCGATGATCGACGAGCTGCGCTCCTGGGATTGGACCCCGAGGGCGATGCGCGCCAAACTGAACCGGATGGCTCGCGTTATCGCGCAGGTCGAGGCCCGTCTTGGCCGCGCGCCCGACGAAGACGAGCTCGCCCTGGAGATGGGCACCACGCAGGACGAAATCCGCCAACTGGTCTTTGCCAAGCAGCGCTCGCTTTTCTCTTTGGACGGCGCCTGGGGCAAGAACGACCGCTCGGAGGGCGAATCCCCCGCAGCGGTCCTCGAAGACCGGAGCGACAACGACCCGCTGCGCAACCTGCAGAAGAAAGAAGTCACCGAGGTCGTCCGGAAAATGCTCGACAAGACCGAGCTCCTGGTCATCACGCTTTATTATTACGAGCAGTTAAACCTGCGCGAAATCGGCGAGCTGCTCAGCCTGACCGAATCACGCATCTGCCAGATTCACACCAAAGTGGTGCAACGTTTGAAGAAGAAATTAGCCTGAAGCGAGAAGGCGACCGTGCGAGATCGAGACCTGGTCATCGGATGCGTCATCACCCTGATGCTGTGCGGCCTGTTCGCCATCTACAGCAACACGGCGGTGTCGTGCGGCACCAACCCGATGCAGAACGAGTTTGTCAGCCGCCAGGCGGCGTGGGCCGGCCTGTCGGTGGGTATGTTGTTTGCCTTCGCCCACATCGATTACCACGGGCTGGCGAAATACAGCCGCCTGATCATGCTGGTCGCCCTGGCCGGGTTGGCATTGCTGCTGGCCTTCGGAGCCACGCGGAACGGAGCGAAACGCTGGTTTATCGTCGGCCCCTTCAGCCTGCAAATATCGGAATTTGTCAAGATCGCGATGGTGCTGTATGTGGCCGCCTTTGTCAGCCGGAAGCGCGAGGTGCTGGGCAATTTCTGGCGCGGCCTGCTGCCCCCGCTGCTGGTGATGGGGGCGACCTTCGGGTTGATCATGCTGCAACCGGACTTCGGCACGGCGGTGCTGATTACGGCGGTGGCGATGACCCTGCTGGCCTGTTCGGGCGTGCGATGGCAGCATATCGCCCCGCTGGCACTGACCGCTCTGCCGGTGCTCTTTCTGCTCATCCGGATGAAGGAGTACCGCTGGCGGCGGCTGATTGTGTTTCTGAACCCCTGGCAGGACCCGCAGGGTGCGGGCTATCACGTATGCCAGTCGCTGATCGCGCTGGGCTGCGGCGGAGTGACCGGCGTAGGCCCGGGCCGTGGCCTGCAGAAGTTGGGGTTCCTGCCCGAAGCCGAGACGGACTTCATCTTCGCCACCTTTGGCCAGGAGGTGGGGTTCATCGGCGGCGTTGCCCTGCTCGCCGTGTTCACCACCCTGTTTCTGGCCGGGTGGCGCATCTCGCGCCGGGCCCCCGATGCCCTGGGTTCCCTGCTGGCCCTGGGCGTCACCCTGCTGATCGGGGTTCAGATGTTGATCAACGTCGGTGTCGCGTCGTCCGCGATGCCGACCAAAGGAATCGCGTTGCCGTTCGTCAGCTTCGGCGGTTCGTCGCTGCTGGCCTTGTCCATCGGCGTGGGCCTTCTGCTCAACGTGGAGCGGCACTGTGTCCATGACCAACCGTTACGGGTGCGCGGGGCCTTGCGGGCCGAACATCCGAGCGACACGGCGTGAGCGGGCGGCTGAGACCCGCGACGCACGAGAGGTTTGAGGAGACCGTATGAAAGTGCTCTTTGCCGGCGGAGTCACCGGCGGACATATTGCTCCGGGCGTGGCCCTGGCCCAGCGCATCACCGACAGCCTGCCCGACGCCGATATCTTGTTTGCCAGCGTCAACAACGATATCGAGCAGCGCATGATCGCGGGCGTCGGCTACGGATTGACCAAAGTGACCGAGCGCGCCTCGGGGGCGACGGCGGCCTTCAACTTGCCCAAGGCGTGGCTTTGCTCCCGGCGGCTGCTGGCCGAGTTCCAGCCCGACGTGGTGGTCAGCCTGGGCGGCAATGCCTCGTTAGGCCCGGTATTCGCCGCCAAGATGGCCGGGTGCCCGCTGATGCTGCTGGAAGGCAATGTCATTCCCGGCCGCACGGTGCGCTGGCTGGCCTCCCGGGCGGATGAGGTCTGCTGCCAGTGGCCGGAGGCCGCCGAGGCTCTGGGCGGGCGGGCGCGCTTCACCGGCAGCCCGGTCCGGCGCGAAATCCGCGACGCGTGCCGCATGGCCCGCGACGCGGCGCGCGAGGAACTGGGGCTGACCCACGACCTGCCGGTCCTCCTAGTGCTGGGCGGCAGCCAGGGGGCGCACGCCATCAACCAGGTGATGATCCAAGCGGCCGGAAGGCTGGCGGGCCGCATGCAGGTGATTCATCTCGCCGGACAGGCCGACTACGACAAAGTGTCCCATGCCTATACCACCGCGGGCGTTCGGGCCTATGTGGCTCGCTTCTTTGAGCAAATGCCCGTTGCCTACGCCGCGTCGGACCTGGCCATTTCGCGGGCCGGGGCGGCCTCCATTGCCGAACTCGCCGCAGCGGGGCTGCCCTCGATTCTGATCCCCTCCCCCCACGCCCGCGACGGCCACCAACGAGCCAACGCGCTGGCCGTGGCCCGCCAGGGATGGGGCTTGTGCATTGACCAGAACGACCTCGATGCGACCCTGGCTGCGGACCTGATTCGTAAAGTGTTGACCGAAACACCGCAACTCGAACAAATGCGCGAGCGGGCCATAGCTGCCGCTCAGGAGGATGCCGCCCAGGTCATCCTCGAAAGACTTTGTACCCTGACATCCGAACGCGCGCGTGCGCCAGGCCCGTCCGCATCGGTATAATAGCAGATGAAAAAAAAATACGGCTCCCTGGGAGAGGATCATGAGCGACGGTGTGATGCGAATTGACTGGGAAGACCTGCGAGTCCACTTCGTGGCCATCGGAGGCATCGGAATGAGCGCCCTGGCGCGGCTGGCCCATGCCCGCGGCTCGACGGTCAGCGGCTGTGACGGCGCCGACAGCCCCACGCTCGGCGCCCTGCGGCGCGCGGGCATTCCTTGCCACGTCGGCCACTCGCCCGACCACCTGAGCGACGTGGACCTGGTGGTTTACTCGACCGCGGTGCCGCTGGACAGCCCCGAAATGCGCGCCGCCTCCGAGCGCGGCGTGATGGCCATTCGACGGGGCGAGATGCTGGCCTGGCTCACCCAGGGCCACCCCACGGTCGCGATCAGCGGCACCCACGGCAAGACCACCACCACCTGGATCGTCTCGAACATGTTGATGCAGTGCGGGGCCGACCCGACCGTCGCCGTCGGCGGACGCATCGAAGCCCTCGACGGCAACTGGCGGATGGGCGAAGGCCCCCTGTTTGTCACCGAGGCCGACGAGAGCGACCGCTCGTTCCTTTATCTCACCCCCCAATACCCGGTCATCACCAACATCGACCTCGACCACGTGGAGCATTACGGCGGCATTGAGGACATCAAGAACGCCTTTGTGGAGTTCGCCGCACCCCGCGACGGGGGAGCGATCATCGCTTGCCTCGATTGTCCCAACGTGCAGCAGGTGCTCAACCGTGTGGAAGGCCGCGTCATCACCTACGGCATCGGCCAGGGCGACGTGGCCGCGGAGAAGGTCCAATTGCAGCCCGGCCGCGCCATCTTCGACGCCCGCCTGCCGTCCGGAACAGTTCGCGATATCATCCTCTCGCTTCCGGGCATTCACAACGTGAAGAACGCCCTCGCCGCGCTGGCGCTGGCGGAGGAGCTCGGCCTGCGGATGGACGACGTGCTGGTCGCGTTGGCCGACACCTGCGGGGTGGACCGGCGTCTCCAGCGGCGCGGCACGGCGTGCGGCATCGCGGTCTATGACGACTATGCCCACCATCCGGCGGAAATCGCGGCCACCCTCGAATCCGCTCGGGAGCTGGCCGACGGGCGCCTGATTGGTATCTTCCAGCCGCATCGCTACTCGCGGACGCTCCATCTCCAACGCGAATTCGGCCCCGCCTTCAACCGGCTCGACTTGTTGCTTATCGCCCCGATCTACGCCGCGTCCGAGCCGCCGATCCCCGGCGTCAGCTCCGCGTTGATTGCCCGCGAGGTCGAGGCCCAGGGGAGTGTCTCATGGGAGCTGCTGAGCTCGCTGGAAGACGCCCCGGCACGGCTGGAAAACGAGTTGGCCCCCGGCGACCTGGTCGTCACTCTGGGCGCCGGGAACGTGTGGGAAGTGGGCGATGCGGTGCTGAAAAACCTGGAGCGCCGGCAACGTCGAACCAAGGCATCGATGCACGAAGGGGAAGAAGCATAATGGCAGCCTCGGCCCTTCACGGATTTGAAAACACGGTATGTTCCGCGGTTCCACTGGCTTCGGTCACCTATTTCCATATCGGCGGCCCGGCCGAGTATTTCGTCGAGCCCGAAAATCTTGACCAATTGGTCCGGGTGGTCGACCGCTGCGTTGCCTGGGGTATGCCGCTGCGGATTCTGGGCGGCGGGTCCAACGTGCTGGTCGATGACCGCGGCATCGGCGGCGCGGTGCTGCGCCTGTCCCAAATGCGCAACATCGTGCGCCAAAACCAGATGATTTTCTGCGAGGCGGGCGCCCGGTTGATGACGGTGGTACGCCGCGCCGAGGAATGGGGCCTGAGCGGGCTGGAGCCGCTGACCGGTATCCCCGGCACCGTGGGCGGAGCGATTGCGATGAACGCCGGCGGGCGCCACGGATGCATCGGCGACGTGCTGCACTCCGTCACCACCCTCGACCGCTTCGGTCGCCTCCGGACGCGCGATGCGGCCAAACTGGAGATCGGCTACCGCCGGACCAACCTCGACGGCGAGATCGTCGCGGGGGCGACGCTGAACCTGACCGAAAAAGCCCCTGCCGACATCGCAGAAAAGCGACAGGCAATGCACCGCGCGAAATCCGAAACCCAACCGTTGGGAGCCTGGAGCGCGGGCTGCGTGTTCAAAAATGCCGACGACGGGCGGTCCGCCGGAGCACTGATCGATCAGGCCGGGCTGAAAGGCCAACGCGAGGGCCGCGCGGTGGTGTCCGAGAAGCACGCCAATTTCATTGTCAACGAAGGTGGAGCGACGGCCCGCGACGTTCGCAAGCTGATCGACCGCATCCGCCACCGGGTACGCAAGGCGTTCGGGGTCGAACTGGAACTGGAAATCGAGATCTGGAACTGACCTAACAAGGGGTACCCACGTGGTGAGCCAGAAACTGAAAGTGGCCGTGCTGTTCGGCGGCGTATCCTCGGAGCGCGAGATTTCGCTGGTCACCGGCGAAGCGGTGGCCGAAGCCCTGGATGCTCGCGGCCACGCCGTCCGGATGGTGGATATCCGCTCACGCTCCCTGAATGAGATGGATGGCGTGACGTGCGACCTGGCCTTTATCGCCCTGCACGGGGCTTTCGGCGAGGACGGCGAGGTCCAGCGGCTGCTTGAAGAACGCGGCATCGCCTACACCGGGTCCGGCGTCGAGGCCAGCCGCGTGGCCATGGACAAGGAGGCCTCCAAGCGCCGGTTTGTCGAGCACGAGATTCCGACGCCCGATTATTGCGTCCTGAGCGCCGACAGCCGAGCGGAGACCCTCCGGGCGGCGGTGGTGCGGCTCGGCTTCCCGCAGATCATCAAGCCGGTGAGTGAAGGCTCCAGCGTGGGCGTCTCTGTCGTCAACTCCGTCCCCGAAGCCCATGTCGCCATCGAAAAGTGCCTGGCCCTCGACAACCGCGTTCTGGTTGAGCAGATGATTCGCGGCCGTGAATTGACGGTCGGCGTGCTGGGCCATTGCACCTTACCGATTATCGAGTTGGACTACCCCACGCCGATTTTCGACATGGAAGCCAAGTACACCCCGGGCCTCACCAGGCATATCATCAACCCCGACCTGCCCGAAGGCGTCACGGAAGAAGTCAGCACCCTGGCGCTGCTGGCCCATCAGGCGCTC
>CAZBCO010000232.1:0-6510 GCA_964490295.1 uncultured Planctomycetota bacterium | reverse complement strand
GTGTTCAAAAACCGCTTCTCAGAATCGCCAACCGGTTCAAACTCACAACCTGAAGTGCCTTTATGAATATCACAGCTTGCGGCTTCGCGCAAGGGCTTTCGCCGGTGAAACGGGATGGCGATTGCACGGGGCGGGCGAGAGGGCGATTGCGAACGAGAATCGGCGGTGGTAGCGGGCGGCTCGGTTGTCAGGAGCCTGTCCCCGACTGTCCCCCAATATTCTAAAGAAACGCATCCTCTGCTTTATTGCTGTCATCTGCCGATGGTTTTTTTAGAAAGCGCATAATGTCGTGCCCGAAACGAAATATAGCATAACAGGAAAATATCAGAAGGAGCCCAAGGATGAATCGAACGACCACAAAATCAGCGGGATTGAATGGATGAAAAGATCGGTATAACTGGAAGCCGGTGATTAGAGAAAGGGAGAGCCATGCCTCGGGAGCATAGCATTCGGTATTAAAGTAAAAGATGATCGCGATAATGAAGGCGACCAGCATGGTGATTCCAAGAAAATCGACAGACCACAACGCGTATAAACACGCAAAACAGAAACCGAAGAACGCAAAAGGAACCAACCATAGCAACGATAGCAATGCGTCCCAGCTCCATCCGAAATCAGCATCCCCTGAAAACAGGAATAAGCCGGATCCAACGGCTGTGGCGCAAAACAGATAGAACAGGCGCCCCCAAACCGAACTCAACCCAGCAGCAATCGGGCCTAACGGATAGTCATACCAACTCATCGCCCCTCCTTTCGATTCCGCACAACAGAATCGATTATATTCGACCAAGACCATCAATCGGTATGCTGATTATAGCCCCACGAGAGGGCGATTGCGAACGGGAATCGATTGTGGCGCGGATGCCTCTTGTCGGGGCGCTTTCCCGTAGCACGCGGCCGCCTCAGCCTTTGGAGTGCGGCGGCACGACGCCGCTTTCCGTGACGCGGGCATCCTGCCCGCGTTCACCATCCGGATGGGCACGGGCGAGAGCTCGAGCAGGAGCACGAGTACGAGCACGAGTACGAGCACGAGTATGAGCACCAGTATGAGTATGAGTACGAGCAGGAGGTAGGTCCACGCTCCCGTGCCCCCGCGCTCCCATGCTCCCATGCTCCCGTGCCCCCATGCTCCCATGCGCCAAAGGCTCTTCTGATAGCTATCGGCTATCAGCCGTCGGCCAATCCTCCTGCTCGTGCATCCTGTCTTCCCTCGGCGTTCGGCCGGTCAGGCCGCGTCGCGCGAGTTGGGCGGCGGGCCGAGCAGGCGGTAGAGCGCCTCGACCGCGCCGACGCGGTCCCAATAGCGCCGCCCCTCGATGATGCGCCAGGGCGGCATCCGGCCCGCTCGGCAGCGGCGGATGATCGTCACCCGCGGCACGCCCGCCAGCCGGGCCAGATCGCTCACCGAATACAACACCCCGGTGTCCGGACAGAGAGACTCCATCGCACAACTCCTTTCCACGCTCGGCACCGGGGGCCGGGTTCCGCGCCGGAGGCGCAGACCGTCCCCGTTGAGAGCGTCCACCAGAAATAAAAAGTGATAGGGGTGCGGAGGGTGAGGTCCTGCACCGGGTTTGTCACCCGACGAGGCGGCTCCGGGAGAGCCGCACCGCTCACCGTTCATCAGGCGACACCGGAATCATACCACACGTCTGTGTGGCTGTCAACCGGCCCGGAGATTTTTATCGCCCCGGCCCATGTCCGCCCGCGCTCCAAGGGCTTTCGCGCCAGAGACTTGCGGACATGAAAAAAAACGAAACCCGGCCTTGGGGGAGCGCGGGCCGGCCCGCCGCGGGGCGCGTCAGGCTTGGAGCGAGGCCTCGCCGGCGTTGTAGGCGAGGATGATATCGCCGGGCAGGTCCACGGTGGATTGCAGCGAGGACAGCAGTGTGCCGCCGGGGTCCTCGTCGGTCGGCTCGAACCCGGCGAACAGCACGGCGGAGGGCTGCATCGCCTCGCGCACCGCTTCCAGGGGCCTTTCGGTCGGCAGGATGACCAGGTCGGCCGTGATGCGCGCCTCGATGAGCATCGCCCCCATCGCCTGCCTCAGGCCCTCCACGTCGGCCTTGGGGGCGACGGTGCGGAGGATGCGCAGCCGGCGGTCGCGCCATTCGGGGTTCTGCTTCAAGAGGAAGGCGAGCAGCAGCATCAAGCCGCTGTTCTCCTCGCTGTTCCACCAGACGTTAATCGCCCCATCGGGGATGGCCGTCTTCTCCTGCTTCTGTTCGCCGGCCAGGATGATGATGCTGCGTTGCATGCGTTTGGCCAGGCGGAGCGTTTCGGAGAAGACCTCGGCCTTGGAGGCATCGCCGCTCCACCCCATCATCACCGTGTTCGGTCGCATCCCGCCGAGGCCGTGGCATTGCAGCAGCGCGTTGAGCGCGGCGTGGATATCTTCCTCGACCACCACGGCGGGGAAGGCGGCGATGCCCTTGTCGAGGATGAACCGGCGCAGCAGGTTCTCGGCCTCGTGCCGCCGCTCGACCAGATCGACCAGCTCGCCGCGGATGAGCTGGGCAATCGAGACCATGCCGTTGCCGGCGGTGAACCAGCAGGCGTATTCCGCGAGATGCAGCCGGTTGTAGGCCCCGCCGCTGAGCACCAGAATCGAGGGCCGCCAGTTCTTGGGGTGATAGCTCTCCCGTTGCAGCCGCAGCAGGGCATTCCGCGCGCGCTGATAGGCCAGCCCGCTGTCCACGTCGCCCCATTGCACCAGGATTTCGGCCCGGGCGATGGCCCAATACAGCCCGCCGCACAGCCCCAGCGCCAGCGCCGCCCAGAGCGGGTCGATCAGGAACATCACGCCCGCACACCCCAGCGCCGCCGGCAGGGCGAGGGCTTTGTGGTGAAACCGGAAGGTGGGCCGGAAGCTGGGGTTGTGGGCCGCCTTCTCATAAAAGTAGGCCATGTTCACCGTCGCATAGGTCAGCAGGAAGAACATGGTGATAATCGGAGCGATGGTGTTCAGGTCGCCCGCAAACACCCCCGCCTGCGCGATGAGAAAGGTCAACACAATCGCGTTGCGCGGCTCGCCCAGCGTCCCGCTCCCCCGGCCCAGGAACCGCAGGCGCGGAAACACATTGTCGCGGGCGAAGGCTTGCAACACTCGCGGAGCGCCCATCATACTGCCCAGCGCCGAGGAGAGCGTCGCACAAAATACCCCGGCATACACCAGAGCGCCCGACCAGGCCTTGTCCTTGACCACAAAAGCGTCGCTGATCAGCTCGGCCCGCGTGCTGGAGGCCGCCAGCAACACCAGCATCCCCGCGTAAATCACCCCCGACACCAGAATCGAAGCCAGCGTGCCCTTGGGGAGCGCCCGCGCCGGGTCCTTCAAGTCGCCGGACATATTCACGCCGGCCATAATCCCGGTGACCGCCGGGAAGAACAGCGCGAACATGGTGAACAGCGACGCCCCCTCCGTCCAGCTCGGACGCAGGTTGGCCTCCAGCTGCTCCGGCGTGGCTTGCAGCCAGGCCCCCACCGCAAACGAGACAATCCCCAGGCACAGAACTGCCAGAATGCCGTATTGCAGGCGGATGGTCCAGCCCGCCCCGACATAGACGCACACAAAGACCAACAGATTCACCGCCGTCGCCACCGTGCGGGCCGACCAGGGAATCGTCGGAAAGGCCGACAGCAACGCCTCGGTAAAGCCCACCACATACAGCGCGACGGCCACCGCCTGGGCGATGAAGAAGAAGATCGCGATCACCCCGCCGAACTCCACCCCGATGCTGCGGCTGATCAGATAATACGCCCCGCCCCCCTTCACCTTCATGTTCGTGGCGATCGATGCCACCGACAGGGCCGTGATCAGCGAGAGGCTCTTCGCCGCCAGCAAAATGCCCAACGCCGCCCACACCCCGGCGTGCCCCACCACCGTGGAGAAGCGCAGGAACATAATCACGCCGAGAATCGTCAGCAAGCTGGGCGTGAACACCCCGCCGAACGCGCCGAACTTCGCCGCCTCCGCCGCCTCCGCCGCTCCGGCCTCGCCCCTATCCGTCTTGGTCTGCATCCTGTGCGGTCCTCATGGCCCTGCTGCGCGGGGCCGTCGCCCCGCCCGCCAACAACACCCCGGCAATTATACGCGCAAATCCTCCGATTGCGAACCGCTTTCCGCCGGGCCTTTTCCCCCGGTTATGTCGCAGCCATTCTTCTGCCTGGGATAGGGTAAGCCGGCCGCTTCCCATTTCTCCCTGTCAAGCTGCCCCGGATTTCCCCGTGACGGGTCACTTCCCGAAGCGGCGGGCGAGGGCTTGGAGTTTGGCGAGCCAGGCGTCGTGCATCGGGGTGCGGTCGGCGAGGGGGGCGCGGGGTTCGTCCCGGAAGAGCTTGAAGGCGAGGTCGCCCCGGAAATCGGGCAGGGTCAGCCGTGCGCGGCCGTGGGAGACGGCTACCTCCTCGCGGGCGATGGCCACGCCGTCCACGGTGTTCCAGAACTCCGCCCAGTAGAGTCCGTCGTCAAGGCCGCTCAGCTCGACACGGACGCCCGAAGCGGGCTTGTGGTCCGGGCCGAAGTGCCGGATGGTGTAGGCCGACTGGTAAGCCCATCCGTAGGCCCGGTCGCGGCCCACCAGTGCGGCGCCGGAGGTCTTGGGGGTGTGCAGGTACGACGCCTCGCGGTCGGCCTCGAACAGGTCCACCCGGCGCAGCCCGCCCTCGCGCAGGTCTTCGCCCTGCAGGTAGCGGCGGATGCCGGTGAAGTGGTAGTAGAGGTTGCGGCGGTCGATGTAAAGGTCCCACCACCAGTTCATCGCGGTGCCCGCCGAGCCGGAGAACAGGCCGATCCACAGGCTGTTGTGAACGTGCAGGCCGTCGGGGTCAACCGGCCAGGTGGCGTCGTCGGTCAGCTCCACATAGTTCGGGTTGTGAGCCAGGCCGTATTCGCCGATGAGAATCGGCTTGGTCAGCTCCCGGTCGTTGTCGATGTTGCGAAGTTGCTCGTCCACCGAGCGAATCAACCAGGTGGACCATTCGGTGTTGTCCACGTGATAGATGTGAATCTGGCTGAAGTCGTGGCTGGGGAGCGCGTAGGCGTCGCGTTCCCAGCGGCTGCCGTAGCTGGTGGTGACCATCCGCCGAGTGGGGTCGAGGGCCTTGATGAAGTCGCCCATCTCCCGGTGCCAGAGCGTGGTGTTCGCGCTCGAATAGCCGTCGGTGAGGCGCACCTCGTTCCACAGCTCCCACGCGGCCAGGGCGGTCGAATAGCCGTAGCGCGCGATCAGGTAGCGCATCCGCCGTCGGAAGAGGCTTCGTGCCCTGGGATGGGTGAAGAATTCGCTCGGATGTTCGAGGAAGCCGCGCCGCTCCTCCAGCCGCTTCAGCGCCTCCGGCCCGCCCAGCACGGCTTCCATGTGGTCGGGCAGCGGGCGCTCCGGCTTGCGGTAGGGGTTGGTCGCCCAGTCGGCGTTATAGACGGTGGAGAACTGTCCGTGATGTTGCAGGCACCACATCAGCAGGATGCCCCGGCTTTCCGCCGCTTCGAGCATCCGGTCCAGCTTCCAGGCCAGCTCCGCGCTGTAGAAGCCCAGCCCGTGATAGGGGGGCTGGCCCATCTGCCATTCGAGGCTCTGGCCCTGGAAGAAATGGGTGAGCCAAATGCGCGCGAAATTGGCCCCCGCGCGGCTCAGGTTGACCATGTACTGCTCGAAGTTCACCGAGCCGGTGTGGTCCACCCACGCCACGTTCTGGCCGATGGCAAAGAAGAACGAGCCGTCGTCGAACTCGAAATAACGCGGGTCGCGTCGGCTGACGCGGAGGTAGCCGCGCCCGGCGGCGCCCCGGACCGTGAAGCTCACCTCGTGGGAGGTGGCCGAGGCCGACGGGGTCCGCGCGGCCAGCCGATAGCGGTGCTCGCCCTCTTCGGTCGGCGCGTAACGCAGCATCCACTGCCCGCCGCCCGGCTCCAACGGCGTGATCACCTCGACCAGCTTCCCGTCGTCGCGCGGCACCAGCTCGCGGCGGCAGGGCACATACCAGAAGCAGGGTTGCGAGACGACCGCGCCCGAAGGCGTGGTGATCAGCGCATCGACCGCGATCTCGTCCGGGTCGTAGGGGTTGGGGAACGTCCACGACAGGTCAAAGACCGCCTCGTATTTTTCCCACCGGCGCCAGGTCCGCCCGGCGGTGTCCTCGGCTCCTTGCGGCGAGCGCTCCCCGCCCGGTTCGGCCTCATACGCCCCGGCGCCCCAGTCCGACGTCCCTCCCGTCCCCCACGCCTCCGTCGAGGGGCGGCCGTCGTCCAGGTTCCTGATGGCGAAATCGCCGTCGCGCGAGGCCGGGTACTCCGGCGACACGACCGCCGGGCGGTCCGATGCGGCGCCCTCCGGCATCGGCCCCAGCCCGACCTGTCGGGCGCGGAACTCGCACAGCATCCCCGCCGCTACCAGCGCGAGAATCACCAACCCGGTTATGAAGCGCAAACGTCCGATGGTCATGCCCGCCAGCCTATCATGGACGCCGCCCCGAAGCAACCGACGCCAGCCGCTCCCGTGCCCTTCGTGG
>CAZBCO010000231.1:0-3624 GCA_964490295.1 uncultured Planctomycetota bacterium | reverse complement strand
GAGGTTCGGGCGGAAGCGGCTCAAGCCCGGCTGCGTCGTGAATTGGCCCTGGCTCTGGAGCGTCCCACCGACATGTCGCTCCTCGTGTCGCTTTGTTCGGCTCTTGACGTACAGCGGCCCGATAGCGTGCCCTTGTTGGTTCGCGTGGCTCTCTCCGAGTTGGACGGGCCGGTGGTGGCGGCTGCGATTGACCGGCTGTCGGCCTCGGACCACGTTCTCGCGGTGCAGGCATTGGCATCGGTTCTGAAGTCTTCACGTTCCGCTGCATTGCGCTCGGTGGCTCTCAGGGGACTGGCGAGCCGGCGGCAACTCACGCCGGATGCCGTCGCTCAATATCTTCAATCCGTTGATTCGGAGTTAAGGCTCGCGGCAATGCGGGCGGTTGGCCCGGAGACCGCATCGCCCACGGCGGTCGATCTTTTGGCCGCCTGGGCCAACCCCGATGATCCTCAATACAGCCCCGCCGCTGTGGAGGCCCTCGGACGGGTCGGCGGCCCGGCGGCTCGGGCGATTGTGGTTCAATTGATCGGTGGCCTTGGGGATAGCCCGCCGACGCCTGAGCTGGTCGCGGCCGCGGGGGCGCTTCGGGCGGAAGAAGCGGTGGCGACCCTGTCGGAGTGGCTTCGGGCCGGCAGTGTGACGTTGCGAATGGCCTGCCTGAACGCGCTGGTTGAAATCGGCTCCGCCCCGGCCATCCGCGCTGTTGAAGGCGCTTTCGAGCAGACCCAGGTGGACGCACTGCGTGCCGCTGCTGCACGGGCCTTGGCCCGGTCTGGGCGTAAGAAACTGCTTCCCAAGATGATTCAGGGGCTTCGTCAGGCGCCCGGACTGGACGTTCGCGCCGCCTGTGCCGATGCCTTGGGCCTCTTGGGCGGCCAGAACGCTGAGGCCGCTTTGGTTGAGTCCCTCGCTCACGATTCCGGCTTGGTCCGCGAGCACGCGGCTCGGGCGTTGCTGAAGCTTCACGGCGGCATGACCGACGAGGTGCAGAAGCTGGCCGACGATACGGATGCCGAGGTTGCGATGGTGGTGAGAAAGGGGGGGAAGGCCGATGAATAACACGCTGAAATGGCTGGGGTGTCTGCTTGTGTTGGTGCAAGCGGCGACGTTGGCTCAACCGGCCCGGTCGGCAGAGCTGGAGACCAGTCCGAGTTCCGTGGCTCACTTGCCGATTGACGATGAGGCGAGAGAAAGCCTCGAGGAATTGATCCGTCTCGAACGTGCCGGCAAGTGGCGGGAGATCATCGACATTTGCCAGCGTTACATCGCTCGGCCTCCCAAGGGCGTGGTTGAGTTGCAGAAGGGCGTCTATGGCTCCGTGCAGACGCTGTGCGAGCGGCGGTTGGCCGACCTGCCGGAATCACGGCTGGTGCTCTATCGAGACCTTCACGATCCGAAGGCCAAAAAGCTGTTGCAGGTTGCTCTGGAGGAGCGCGATTTGAACGCCGCTCGGCGGGTCGTGGCCGAGTTTCGGCTCACCTCTCACGGGCCGCAAGCCCTCGCCTTGCTTGGCGACCTGTTGTTCGAGCGCGGCGACATGCAGGGAGCGATGCAGCAGTGGCGCTCTTGGGCGGCGCGGGTTCGGCCGGATACGATTCCCGAAGCGGAACGGCGTCGCCTGGCTGCCAAAATTGCGATTGCCGCGGCTCGCATCGGTGACGCCGAGGCGTTGCAATGGGCGGTCACACTGTTCGGAGACCGCGGCGCCGTGGTTCAGGTCGGCGAGCGGAAGATCGCACGGGGTGAAGAGCTGCGGGCGGTGGCCCAGGCCTTGTGGAGCGGTGGCGATGCGAGTCTGGTTGCTGCACCGAGCGCCTTCAACTTTGTGCCCTGGGCCCGGACATATGCCGACCGTTACGCCGGTGTTCAAGATGAATACCAGGGTTCACCATCGCGCCATATCTTTTACACCTGTGACGCGCAGATTCTTGGGGATCGCCTGTTTGTGATTTCCGCCGACGGGGCGCGGGGCTTCGACCTGATTACCGGGCGCCCGATATGGCACCGCCGGGAACGGAACTACGACACGGATCATTACAGTGCGCTGCGCTCGCTTAATTTCCATGTCCGAGTTTGTCCTGAGGCCTCGGATACGTCGCAAGCGACGGTCTTCCTTTCCGGAGGGCCGCGTTTGATGGCGGTCAGCGCGGATACCGGGCGGCTGATCTGGGCCAAGACCGCGGCTTCCCTGGCCAGAGCAGACGAGATTGTCGGCGACCGCGATCTGCGCGTCGCGTTCTCCTCGCCGGTTGTCTGCCGGGGCGGGCGAGCCTTTGCAATGGCTGAAACCTCACGGGGCGAGGTCTTTCTGCTGGCATTGAACCGCTCCAACGGGACGAGCGACTGGCTGGCTCGCATTGGCGGCAGCGCTCCGAAATCAAGCTACCGGATTTCCTTCCCGTCGGACCTGGCGATTGTGGGCGATGATCTGGTCTTCACCAACGGGCACGGGATGATCGGGCGTTGCAGCGCGAATTCGGGCGAAATCCGATGGATGGTGCCGTATCGCCGGCGTACCGACCTGGTGTCGGAAGGCTTCTATAATTTGCCGTCCGGGGTGGACTACTCGCCAATGGTCATAAACGGCGGGCGCGTGTTTTGCATGCCGGGCGACAGCGCCCAACTGATTGCTCTTGACCTGGCGGACGGACGAGGGGTCTGGAGTCAGCCGTCTACCGGTCGGCTGATGGAGGGGCTGCCGCGTGACAAAGAGGCCGATTACGCCCGCTTAATCACGTCGGGCGAAAATATCGAATGCCGTCGCGACGACACCGGCGAATTGCTGTGGACCTGGCCGGTTCCGGAACCGGTTCAGGGGGTGGGGCGCGTGACCATCGACGGCGTGGTGGTGGCTACCCGTAAGGGAATCTATCGGATTGACTCCACGTCGGGCGAATTGCTCTCCTTTGCACCCATCAACATCCAGGGAGCCTATGGGGTGTCCGTGGCGGCCGGGGCCGATGTTCTGGCTCTGGTGACGGAGCAGCAGGTGGTCTCGGTGGGGGAACGGGATCGAATTGAAAAGATTGTCGGCGAACAGCTTAAGGGGCAGGACGCGGATCCGCATCTGATCGCGGTGAGTGCCCGTGTGCTCGCCGATGCGGGGCGAGCCGAAGAAGCCTCGGCTCGTCTGGAGCAGGCGGTTCAAGCGGCGCGGCGCACGGCGGACAGGCATCAGGCTGCCGAGGCTCTGGAGCGCGAGCTGGTCGAAATGCACCACCGGATTTTTCTTTCCGAATGGGAAGCCGGCCGGCATCGGGCGGCCTTTGATCGTCTGATGAAAGCCCTGCACACGTCCGGGCGAACGCCTTATCAGTGCCGGGTGGGCTATCGCTCCGATGCTGAGGTGGGTGCGGGGCCACACCGTGTACGGATGGCATCGGGAGATATCATTTCCGGTCGGCTCCTCGAGGTTGACGCGAAGAGCTTGTCGCTGGGTATCGGCAAAGACACCTGGGCAGTGAATCTGGCCGGGGTGGACCGTCTGGTGGTCGCGGACGATATTTCCGATGTGGATCGTGACACGGTGGAAGGGCGACGGCTGTTCCCGACCAACGGCGACCGTGTCAGCTTTGAGGCGCTGACATACCAGGCTCAGAATTTTGAGGTGAAGACCGGGGCCGG
>CAZBCO010000230.1:0-6564 GCA_964490295.1 uncultured Planctomycetota bacterium | reverse complement strand
TGGACGGCGGGCCATATCATTCGCCATATCGAAGCCCGGCTGGAAGCCGCCGAAGCCGACGCCGAACGGGAACGGGCGCGGATTGCCCGGCTTGGCGCTTGACAAATACTAAAACCGAAAGTATAATAACACCATGAGCAAATCGAATCGAAAGCCCAAAGCCCGGATGGGGCGGCCCCCCAAGCGGGCCGCTGACAAACAAAGTGGCCGGGTGATGGTATGCTTGACGCCCGGCGAAATGGACGCCCTGCAAGCGGACGCCACGCGGGCGGGCCGGACAATGGCGGGGGAACTAAGGCACGTTTGGCTTGAATCAAGGAAGGGGTGAGGCTATGGCAGGGGCACGGACGAAACCGAGCGGGGCGGGCAAGTATCAAGGCTACTACACGGACGCCGCCGGAAAGACCAAGTATTTCACGGGCACGCGATCACGCCCGGACACGCTGAAAATCGCCCGCCGGCTTGAGGATGAAGCGGCTTTGGTTCGGGCGGGGGTGAAGCCCGCCACGTCCTACGGAAAGCATCGGGCGCGCCCCTTTGATGATCTGGTGAAAGAGTATCGCGCCTGGGGCGAGAGTCAAGGCGGGCGCAACGGGCGGCCCTGGGGCCGGGAACGCTGCAAGAAGGTTGCGGCCATTCTGGCCTTCTGGCGCTCGGAACTGAACCTTGAGACCGTCGCCGATCTGGACGGGGTGCTGCCCCGTGTCGAGGCGGTGCTGCGCAAGATGCAGGATGAAGGCCGGGCGGGAAAGACCCTGCAAAGTCAAGCCGAACCGCTGGGGGGCCTTTGCTCTTGGGCAAAGCGGCGGGGCTATATCGCGCAGCATCCGCTTGACGGGATGGGGCGGTTCGATACGTCGCCCCGGACCATGCGGCGGGCCTTGACCCCGGACGAAATCGGGCGACTGCTTGACGCTGCGCCAGAGCGTCGGCGGCTTGTCTATGAGACGGCTTTGGCCAGTGGCTTGCGCAAGGGTGAACTGCAAAGCCTTCAAGTGGACGATCTGGACACCGCACGGGGTGGCCTGCGCCTGGACGCCCAATGGACAAAGAACCGTCGCCCCGGATTCCAACACCTTCCGGCCTGGCTGGTGGGCAAGCTGCAAGCCTATGGCGAGCGGGGCGAGGCCGCCCGGTTGTATGCCCGGCGACGGCCCGCTGGTGTACCAGAGCGGCCCCTGCTCTATGTGACGCCCCACACGGCCCGCGAGTTTGCGAAGGATTGCACGGCGGCGGGTGTCAAGAAATGGGGGCCGGGGGGCAAAATCGACTTTCACGCCCTGCGCACGACGTTTGTTTCAACTGTCGTTTCAGTGGGCACGGACACGCGCACGGCTATGACCCTGGCCCGCCACGCCACGCCCAATTTGACCTTGAACACTTACGCCCGGACGAAGGCCGACGCCCTGGCCGGGGTGGCCGCGAACGTCGCCGGGGTGCTGTTGCCGAACCGAGAAATTGCAAATGGATTGCAAAAGCAAGCGGTGGGCGCAGAAGGGCTTGACGTAAATGCTATATCTGTCAAGGGCTTGCGTACACAATCGGCGATAAAGGCCAGCGGTTCAAATCCGCTCGCCCCGACTTGACTGGACAGAAAGCCCTCCGCGGAATACGGAAGGCTTTCTTCTTGCGTAGACGGAGTTTACAATCGCTGAGAAGAAAGCTCGGTTCGAACTCGCCGGGGAGGCGACTGGATTTGCGAACCGAGACTGTTTCGGGACGGCCTTCAATGTCACGGATTGTCACCGACATGATCGAACTTCAGACGTACGATGCCGCCAAGCTCGTGCGCCTTTCCCAAGTGGAGAAGTTCGGTGATGGCAGTGGCTATCGATGCGAACTCACCGTGGCGTCCAGAGGCTTCTCATGCCAGCGACCGTTCTTCTTTGACGACATGGCCGTTGGGGAGGCCGTACCTGCACTACGGAGAATGGCTGCGACCCTGTCTGGAAAGTGCATCATCAAGGGGCAGTGGGAGGACGATTACCTCTTGCTTGAGGTGAACGACGCGGGCCACGTGCTCGTCTCCGGAGAGATCCTGGAGCATTCGGAATTCGATCAGCGGCTCAAGTTCGCCTTCCGCACAGACCAAACAACACTACTGCCGCTTGCCAAGGAGCTGCAGTTGCTGCTTGATGCGTGATGGCGATAGACTCGCGCCATTCAGGAATGTCACCAAGAACGGCTGAACCGCCTGTCTCTGTTCGAAGTTCGGCCGCTCGCCCCGACCATTTTCCAAAAACGGACGTTCCGCAAAAAAACTGAGCAGCTTTCTCTTTTCCACGTAAAAAGCGAATGAGCATCGCGGCATCGTCATTCAGGCCGGCGAAAGGGCCGCTCCCTTCGTCATCGTTTTTGGCCCCACGGTATTGGTAGCGGTAGATGCGAACGGCTTCGGCGGCACATGGGTATAAAGGTACCTCTGTATTATACGCCGCCTCCGATAACATCGGGTTCCCAGCGTAATGGTAGCCTGCGCACGGTGTTTCGTTAACTTCGCGCCGGAAAACGATTGACGCGGCGGCATTGCGGGGGTACGATTCCGTGTCAGGGTGGGCCCCGCCCGGCAAACGGTAGTTGTCGTATAATAAAGAGTTCGATTCAAGAGATGATGGAATTCACACAGCTTGAGCGAGGCGTTCTTGACTGGATCGCCGAGCATGTCGACGCCCCGAATCTGGCGGAGCAGATCCGAGCCGCCGTTCCGACCGAACGGGAGTACACCGGTTGTGGGTTCTTCACGACTCTCTCTGTACCAGCCGAACTCCCTCCGGTCCAGTCCAAGTCGCCCACTGACGGTCCAGTGATCGAATCCGAAGGAATCGATCATGGCGGTGCCGCCATGATCTTTCTGGACAACTCGGGCCATATTGAGATTCTGGAGATGTATGCGAACGGTGACCGATTCGCCGAAACGATCACCGACTTCAAACTGAAAGCATGGAAGAATCAAACCAAGCCTTGAACGGTACGGCCTAAAGGCCGCCCGTCAAGGCACACGTTGGCCATGAGATACAATGACACTATCCGAACAGCTTGATGCAGCTATGCGCAAAGCGTACGTAATCACCGGAAAGGAAACCGAATACTGGGGCCACTACTTTCTCCGCTCGGTGAAGAAGAACGGTGGCCTTGCAACGGCGAAACGAATGCTCAGCAAGACGGCAAACCGAATCCGGATTGCGTGCTTATCTGCTTCTGCCTGTGCTCGGTTTCGTCAAATTCCGGTCGAAGAATGCTTGACGCGGCGACATTTCGGCAGTAGAATCATTTTTGGCTCGTAAACGTTAGTTGTTGCGTAAAAAAGAGTTATGCTGTTGAAGAGATGGGAATGCCGGAGTAGGCTATCGTCATGCCTGAGTTGTCGAGATTCTTGGGAATCGTGATCGGCATGTTCTCTCGCGAACATGCTCCTCCTCACTTTCATGCAGTATATGGGGAATACCAGATCACCGTTGAGATACAGAGCGGTGTCGTGCATGGGGATTTCCCGAAGCGTGCCCTGCGTCACGTTCTGGAATGGCTTGATCTGCATCAGGAAGAACTCATGGCGGACTGGGATTTGATTCAGGCCGGGCGACCGGCAAACAGGATTGCACCGTTGGAGTAAAACCATGATACCCCAAGTTGTCGCGGCACGGTACGAGCGTGATTTCACCGTCCACATCCGCTTTGCGGATGGAACGGAAGGCAACGTTGATCTTGCCGATGAACTCTATGGCGAGGTCTTTGAGCCACTCAGGGATATCAGCGTTTTTAAGACGTTCTCCATCCACCCCGAATTCCACACCCTCTGCTGGCCTAATGGAGCAGATTTCGCCCCTGAATTCCTTTATGACAAGGTTCAGGTTCCAGCATAACAAAGCATCCATGCGACGTCGCTGAATGCGCCGCGCCTGATCTGCACGTTCGTGGATGCGTCGTTGCGGCATTTGACCGAGGGACTCGATGAGGAGGGCAATGACGTTGCGGTTCGGTTCAGGCTTTCGCCAGTCGCCCCGACCAGAATCTGGCCGACCGGGCGAAACTCTGAAAAAAGAAAAACGGCAAACCGAATCCGGATCGCGTGCTTATCTGCTTCGGCTTGTGCTCGGAAACGTCGCAGGTTTTTGCTTGACTGGCGGCGGGCTTCGCCGACAATGGGGTACGGCCCTTTGTAAGGGCGCTGCGGGTATTGAAGTCAAGGTTTGAGGAGGCCCTATGGCGAACATGAGCGAACGCAGGCAGTGGGAGCGGCGATCCCTGGATATCACCATTCTGTTCCGCCCGGTCAAGAGCGGCGGGCCGTTTCGTTCCGGCTCGATGCGCGATATCTCCGACGGCGGGGTTTCTTTCGACACCAACGAACCGCCGACGCGCGGGGAGTCGGTCGATATGTTCTTCAAGGAACACGAGGCCTCGGCCGACCGGCGCGTTCGGGGGCAAGTGGCCTGGGTGCAGGCGGGACAGCCCGGATTCACGACCGTGGGCGTCGCGTTCGAGGTGTGATGGTTCATCGCTTCGCTGGGTGACATACTGCGGGCGGTTACGTGATGCGTTTTTGCTGCGGGTTGATTCTCGCCCTGATTTTTATCGGCGCTGCTTCGGTGCGCGCCGCCGAGTCCATTCCACATCATGCCGCAGCGGTCGGGGTGGTTCGTCAGGACAAAGTCATCTCGCTGATCAAGGACAAGGGGGGATATCGTTCGGGCGGTCTTTGGTCTGAGCGTTTTAGTCTGCCGAAGGCGGCGAAGCTCAAAGCGGTGCGTCTTATCCAGCCGGTGATTCCACGTGAACGATGCGACCTGATGACCCAGGTGCGCCATCGGCCGGCCGGGGGCGATTGGAGTTCCTGGGAGCCGGTGAACGTCTTGCCGAACGCGGGTTTCGAGGGCGGTGCTCCTCCGCAGGGGCGGTTGCTGTTGCAGGGCAGGGGCGAGGCGGTGGAGCGCGTGGCGTCTGCCCCGGCGCCGAGGAACGGCGGCTCGACGGTGTTCTGGAAGGCGATCGCCGCGCCCGGTGCGAATCTGACCTTCTCGGCCGAGGTGGAGGGGAGTGTTCGGGGGCTTGTTGGGGTGGGCGCCAGGCTGGCCATGCGAGGGGCCTCGACGGCCACGGTCACATTGACGATGCCCCGCGAGGGGAATGCCGGGCTTCAGTGGATGGCGGCGGGAATGGCGGTTCCGGCGGATGCGGCCACGTTTGAGGGCTTGGGCGTGCTGACGACGCCTCGTGGCGGGCCGCCGCATCTGCAGGCCCGGCGGGGAATGCTCCGGTTCGAGCCGGAGCTGCCGGCCGCTGGTTTGATCGCCCGTGATGATTTCTCCCAGCCGAAACGCTGGGAGAACAGCCCGGACGTGACGTGGACGGAGAAGCCCTCGGCCTTGAGTTTGGTCGTCAAGGGGCGGCGTCCCGCATCGGTTCGGCAACTTGAAGAGCATCGGTTCGAGCATCAGGGATGGCTTGAAGTGCGGGCGAACCTTACGCTGAAGCAGGTTCACGCGGCGATCAATGTGCTTCTGTTGGACGCCGAGGGCCGGCCGCTGTCGGAGCCTCTCGTGTTGCGCGTTTCGGGCCGGGACGGTGCCTATCGTGTCTGGGGGCGGGGGCCGGTTCCTGAGCAGGCGGGCCGGTTTCGGGTGGTGCTCCAGGCGGTTCGGGATGGGCGGGACGACGGTTTGGTGACGTTTCATCGGGTGGAGCTTCGAGCCGTTGACCCGCCGCCGGCGTTCCAAACGCGCCCATCTCCGGAGGCCATCGGCTTTCCCAAGCCGGTGCCTGCCGAGGAGGTTGAGGTGCGCACTTTTCTTCTCACCGCAGACCCGGCTCAAGCCCCGTCGTTCAAGGGCTATGAACTTGAATTCGAGTGAAGCTCCTTTGCCGACGGCCGCGATAAGGTGTCCGGTCGGTCAGCTCAGCAGTCTTTTGTAGTCCCGTGCCCGTTCCCGATAGAGGCTCAGTCGATAGGCTATCTGGCTGGGGCGGTTGCGGGCGGTCCAGATGTCCTCGAACTCCTCCGCCTGCTCGTTCCACTCATCCAGCAGCTTCTGGACGGCCTTCTTCACGCCGGCGGTCAGCGGCTTGCCTGCCTCGCGCCGGGCATTGATCTCGCGGGAAAGCTCGATTTTCGACTCGTTGAACAGCACCTGCCCGACGCCGAAGAGCATCTCGCGCAGCACGTCGCGGTGCTCCGGGCAGCGCTCGGCCAGCTTGGGGATCATCTCGAACGCCCGCCGCGCGCGGCGACTGCGGTCCTTCAGTACGCGCTCCGGGAGCTTTTCCAGAATGTCGGTGCAGGGGAAGGCGTCCCAGTACACGTCGAAGGGTTTGGCATAGCCCTTGGTGCGCGTGTCTTTGTTAATCAGGCCGGTTTCGCGGTAGAGCTTGCCGAACAGGCCGAAGTCGTCGTCGAACCAGGCCCAGGCGAAGCGGCGGTCGAAATCGGCGTCTGAAACGTCGGCGTTGGGCGTCCAGCTCTGCTCCGCTCCGAAGGCATAGCCGTGATAGCTGGCCGAGGGGCACTGGGCGTGGCCGTTGTCGCCCCAGTCGGTATTGAGCAGTCCGGTCGCTCCGGAGGCCTCGCCG
>CAZBCO010000229.1:0-2914 GCA_964490295.1 uncultured Planctomycetota bacterium | reverse complement strand
TGTCCCCGCTTTCGACGCGCAACCCAATCGGCGGAAAACGGGACAGGCAACGGGGGTGCCAGTCCCCGTTTTTCAGTTCCCACGTGCCGAAACGCTTCCCGCAATGTCGGCGCTCCCGACGTCGTACCAGCCGGCCTCCGCTCGACCGGCGCGTGTAAAGACCCCGGAAGCGCTGACATCCGCACGCCCGGCAACTCAACCCGCGACTAATGTATGATTCCGCACGGCCCCTGTCAACGATATGATCGTGACAGTTTCCTCGTCGCGGGCCTGCAAGATATCCAATCACGGTGCCCGGCTCTCCGCCCAGGGGGTCCTGCTGCCGGACGGCCTGCTGGCTTCTGGCGTCAATGGCATTGACTTAAGCTCCTTCAGCCGCCGTTAGAAGCGGCAGGAGGCTTAATGCTGCTCTTGCCCTGATCGTAATATCGCTCGTAATTCTCATCATTACCGTGGGTTACGAATCAACGCTGCCGATCAGAAGCAAGATGACAATGACAAGCCGTTTTCTGCGACAAGAACCAAACCCCTTATCTTAATCCCATTAGCTTCTGGCATAGGAATCTCGGTGCCTCCGGTGTTCTTCAAATCACGGAACTTGGCACGGCTCGGACATCCGGGAGCGCCTCCCGCGCTTCCCGACACAGAAGCCGTCCTGCCCGCGCACCCCAATTGGGTGCGAGAGCAGAGGGGCGAGAGGAGCGCAAGTTCGGGGCTTCCGCGAGGCGGGGGAGTAGCGCCTCGGATAGAAAACACTGAACGCGGAATGGACTCCAGGCGCTCCGGGAACATACTTGCCCCAAAATGGGTGCGCGGGAAGAGGGATGAGGCGGGGCTGGGAGGCGACGCTTGTGTTGCGGCGGCGCTCCCAAGAGAGGCGTTGCGTTGAAAGTGATGTTAAATTGTCGGGGCTTGGGCGAACCTGCTTGCCCCCAAATTGGGTGCGCGAGATTAGGGCGATGGCCTGAGTCGCCCCCAGTTTCAAAAGCGGGATAGGAGGCGTCGGTCGAGGACGATGCGATCGGGGGACTGTTCGATAATGCGGAGACCCAGCGAGACGAAGCTGAGGACGCGGACGCCGCGCTTGTTGTTGCAGAGCTTGAGGTCTTCGCCCCGGGCCTGGCTGGCCGCCGCCGTCAAGGCGATAAGCAACAGGGCCAGGGCGACGAGGAGCATCGCTCGGTCCATCCGCTCGGGGGCTCCCAACCACAAGGTCTTAAGGCCCAGCGTGGTCTTGCTGTCGCGGATGCCTTCCTCGATGCCCATCCGTTGAGCGTACAACCGGCCACCTTGTGCGCCGGGCCGTTCAGGCTGGTTACGAGGTACCAGGGCTCCGGGGCCGGCTCCTTGTGTTTGATCGCAAGGTTGACGGTCACCGGATTCTGCTTGCGATAGGCCACGTTGCAGTAGATTCGCCCCCGCCCCGGACGCCGGGGCAGGTTCCCGAGCCGGCCCGTGTACCACGGGTGTTCGATGCAGGCCTGACCGTTGACGCGGATCACGTAGTCCACGCCCCACCCGTTGAGACGGCGGAACAACTCGGCACGACCGAAGCCGGCATCCATCAACAACGTCCAAGGACGATTCCCGATGATCCCGGTCAGCCGCTCGAGGAACTGCTCTTCCTCGTCGTTCTGGCTCTTGTCGTAGACCCACTTCCACACGTGATGCCACGCGATGGGCAACGCCCGCTTCTGGAAGATCAGCGAGGCCTTCAACAGCATATAATCGCCCAGGTCCGTCCAGTCCACCGCGATCACGTTCTCGCCCTGCCGCCGTACCAGATACCGCACCAGGCACCGCGTCGCCTCCCAGACGTTCACCCCCTCGTTCTGACAGAACCGACCGGCACGCTTGATTCGGTGCTTCACCGTGGTATCATCACGCATGCCGCGAGCGATGCTGGTCAGGCCGATCTGCTGCTTCCGCAGCAGCCCCTCCAGCAACGCACTGATTGTCGTGCGACGGCTCTTGCGGAACGAGGCACACGAACGTTCGACGAACTGAGTGACGCGACGCCATCTGGCCATCATGGCCCTCCTTTCGAGGTCGGCCGGGATGCTTTTAAGCACATCCAATATGCCAGATGGCGTTGCTTTTGTCATGCACTTATCCTAACTCACTATACCAAAAGCACTTATAAAACTGGGGGCGACTCAGCCTTGTGCGGCATTGCGCGGCGGGAGCGGTTTTGCTATTCTGCCCAGATGATTAACCATCGAGCCGATATCTCGACCGCGGCCTTCGGTGCGGAGGCGCGGGACGCTCGCCGCGTCACATGGCTCGGCTTGGGCGTCAACCTCGCTTTGGCGGGCCTCAAGCTGGCCTGCGGGCTGTTGGGCCACAGCCGGGCGCTGGTCGCCGATGCGGTCCACAGCCTTTCGGATTCCAGCACCGATCTTGCGATTTTGATCGGGGTGCATTACTGGTTGGCACCACCGGACGAGAGCCACCCGCACGGACACGGACGGATCGAGACGCTGGTGACACTGGGCATCGCTCTGGTTCTGGGGGGCGTGGCGGGGGGGCTGGCGTTCGAGGCGTTACGCACCCACGGCGAGGCTCATCCCCCACCCCGATGGATTGCCCTGATCGCGGCTCTGGCCTCGATCATCGTCAAGGAGGCGCTCTACCGTCGCACCATCATCGTCGGGCGGAGGATTCACTCGTCCGCCGTGGTGGCCAACGCATGGCACCATCGTTCCGACGCACTCAGTTCCATCCCGGTGGCGGTCGCGGTGCTTGGGGCCAAGATCAACCCCGATTGGGCGTTTCTCGACCATATCGGAGCGGTGGTGGTCGCAGTGTTCATCCTGGGGGCATCCTGGCGCATCGGCTGGCCCGCGTTGAAGCAGCTCATCGACGCGGGAGCACCGGCACGGGTTCGCCGTGAGATCGAACGTATCGCCATGCA
>CAZBCO010000228.1:0-7095 GCA_964490295.1 uncultured Planctomycetota bacterium | reverse complement strand
TTTCCGGCTCCTCCACCCAGCCCAGCACGGTGAGCGCCTGGGCGTGGACTTCAACCGCCTGCCCTTTGCCCGGGGAGGCTTTCAATTCGCCCTCGACCTGCACACAGCATCCGGTGGACAACTTCAACACCTCGCTCTGGTAATTCGGCAACACCTCGTGGGCGATGACCTGAATCCCCTTCATACAAGAGCCGTCGTTCAGCTCGATGAACGAGAAGCCGCCCTTGGAATCGCGACGGGTACGCACCCAGCCGCGCACCGTCACCGCCGCTCCAAAATCCTGCCGCTCCAGGAGATTTTTGACCCGATCCTCAGGTTGAACAATCTGCATAACTTAGCTCCTTGGTTGAACCACAATGACAGAATGCTAACAGGCGACGCCGTGCGCGTCAACGGCAGTTTACGCCCTGCGCCGCCCGGCTTGGGGATGTTGATGAAATGAAACGCTAAAACGTGAATTTTTGGCTAAAGTTGGCGCCCCTTTCATGTCGATACATAAAGAAAGGTCAGACGGCAGTCCTAATGGGGGAACTGCCGGGATTTTACCCTCGTCTGTTTTTCATAGTGGAGGTATTGGGCATGGGCCGGAGAAGAATGTATGTTTTCGGGACGATCATTGTGTTGGGCTTCTTCATCGGGCTGCTGTGCATGCCGGGCAGCGACACCCCGGCGGATGAGCCGCTGCCTCCGGGTATCCCCGAAACGGCCAAACCGGACACCCCCAAGCCCACCCTGCCCCTTCCTGCCGCCGACACCAAGGGGCCGGACGCCGAAACCCTGTTCAAGCAGGCCCAGGCCGTCCAAGACCTCGGCGAACGCGCCAAGGCCTTGGTGAACGTGTACAAGGCCGACAAGACCGGCCACTGGGGCGGCGAGGCAGCAGCCCAGATCGGTGATTTCTGCAAAGCAAAAAATGACATGAAGAATGCTAAACTCTGGTATGATCTCGCCCGCAAGACCCCCATCTCTCCCGAAACGCTCCGAAGGCTGACGCAGGACGTTCGGGCCGACAACCGGGCCGTAAGCCCTGTGGAGGTCACCGGGAAGGTCAAGATGCTCACCTACACGGTGCAGCCGGGGGATTCGCTCTGGAAAATCGCCCGCCGCTATGCGACGACCTCCGGGGCCATCCGCCAAGCCAACAAGCTGACCAGCGACGTCATTCGTGTGGGCAAGGTGCTTCAGGTGCCCCAGGGTCCGTTCGACGTGGTCGTCTCGCTCAACCGCTGCACCCTGCAACTGCTCCAGAAGGGCCAGGTCGTTAAAGTATATCAGGTCGGCGTCGGCACTCCGGAAACCCCGACCCCTAAAGGCAACTTTGTGATCCGGAACAAACTGCCAAACCCGGTCTGGTACAGCCCCAACGGCCAGGTGCCACCGGGCAGCCCCGACAACCTGCTTGGTTCACGCTGGCTGGGGTTCAGCGGGCGCATCGGGATTCACGGCACCCGCAAGCAAGACGGGCACACCATAGGAACCGCCTCTTCAGAAGGCTGCGTCCGGCTGCGCAATGCCGACGTGGAAGAGTTGTACGACTATCTGGTCGAGAACAAGAGCAAGGTGACCGTGGTCGATTAGTCCCCCCGTCGGGTATCCGCTTTGCGTGGATTGCTGGCCGTCAACATCGGGAACACGCGCGTCGGGCTGGGGCACTTCCTCTGGCTCCCGGAGGATGGAGGCGTTCCCGAACCGCAGCGTGCCGGGGCGTTTGCCCTGCCTCAGGCATCGGCCTTTGAACCCGCGTTTGATTTCACCGGGGTTGAGGCGGCGGTGGTTGCCTCGGTCAACCCATCCGCCGAAGCTCCCGTCTGCGACTGGATCGAACGACGCGTCGGCGTCCGCCCGTTGCGTTTCCCGCAAGATACCGCCGAAGCCGTTTCTGCCCGCTGCGACGAGCCGATGCAGGTCGGGGCCGACCGGCTGGCCAATGCCGTCGCCGCCTGGCACGAGTTTCGCACCGCCTGCATCATTGTGGACGCCGGCACCGCCATCACCGTCGATGCGGTCGATGGCCAGGGAGCCTTCGTCGGTGGAGCCATCCTGCCGGGCATCCGGCTCTGTGCCCGATCGCTTGCCGAACACACCGCCCTGCTCCCGAGGCTTGACCTTGCGACCACGCCGGCCGCCAT
The DNA here is from genome assembly GCA_964490295.1 of uncultured Planctomycetota bacterium. Lineage (GTDB taxonomy): Bacteria > Planctomycetota > PUPC01 > PUPC01 > PUPC01 > CAZBCO01. Next base: position 4,966 of record CAZBCO010000228.1, on the reverse strand, counting down.
CGGGACCAACACCCGCGACGCCATCGCGTCCGGCGTGCTGCGCGGGCTGGCTGGGGCTATCGATCGGTTGATCGACGCGGTCGGTGAGGAGCTGGATCCCTCCGCCAACATCATCATCACCGGCGGCGATGCCGGGCCACTCTCCGAGCTCTGTCGCGTTCCCCTGGAGCACCGTCCCCATCTCACGCTGGCGGGCCTTGCCGTCACCGCACGGTCTTTGGGGAAATAACGGGCACTCCGCCTTTGATCCGACAAAAAAGCTGGGATTTTTTCCTTGACCAGCCGCCGGGGCTGCGCTATATGGGGATGTCGTTCAAAGCGAACGGCGGTTCAAACGATGGCTATTCGCGTGGACTTTTATTGACGACTTGTCTTTTTGTTCTCCGGCGCCCGGTGGCCGGAGCCTTGTCCACGTGTGTTGTAAGAGCGCGAAGTCTTCCTTGGGGCGGGCAAGGAGAGGTGCTCCACCCGCCCCCTACGCGCCCTCTCCCGATCTCCCCCTCCGAAATCCGGTGTGCCGTTACTTGACATCTGCGATATGGCGGATACACTTGGGCTGGCTCGGCGGTTGGCGCCGGCCCTTGGAGGGTGCTTGCGTTGAGTCATACCAGCGGTCGTGTTTTTCGCCTGCTCATCGTCACCTTTGTGGCCGTCAGCCTGCTGGGGGCAACCCCCACCACGCCCCCGACGGTGGCCGACAGGGAGCAACGGGTTCTCATCGTGGAACTCCACGGCCCGGTAGACCCGGTCCTGGGTGCCTACCTTCACCGCGTATTAACCGGCCTGAACAAAGGCGACTACGACGCCGTGATTCTGGACATCGACACGCCCGGCGGACGCGGCGACGTGATGGCGCGCATGTCGAAGACCCTCATCGAGTGTCGCGTGCCCACCGTCGCCTTTGTGTCCAACTGGGCGTTGTCGGCCGGGGCGTTCATCGCCATGTCGGCAGAGCGCATCTACATGGCACCGCGTGCGGTGATGGGAGCGGCCCGGGGCTATATCCCGGGTCCCGGCGGCCTGCCGGCAGAATTGCCGGAGCATATTGAGGAGAAGATGGCCTCGGCCAACCGAGCCCAGTTCCGGGCACTGGCCCAGAGCCGGGGCTATCCCCCTGCCCTCGCCGAAGCCATGGCCGACGAAAGTATCGAAGTCAAGATGGTGATTTACGACGGCCGGGTGCAATACCTCAAGACCGACGAAATCGCTACCTTGGAAGAAGACCCGCTCGCCAAAGACAAGCTGAAAATCATCGAAACCGTGTCGCCCAAAGGCCGTCTCATCACCTTCACCGGCAAGGAGGCGGTCAAGTACCGGATGGCTCGCCAGATCGCCGAGAACCTGGAAGCGGTGCTGGCGGCAGAGAATCTTTCGGGGGCGGCTCAGATCCGGGCGGAGATGAGCTGGGCCGACAAGGTCGTCGCCGCCTTGACCGCACCCGGCGGCTTGATGCTGTTGGTGTTGATCGGCTTCGGGTGTGTCTGGGTCGAAATCCGCATCCCCGGATTCGGCTTCTTCGGAACCCTTGCGGTGATCGCCTTCATTCTGGTCTTCGCCTCTCAATTTCTGGTGGGCAATGCCAAGGCGATTGAGATTCTGCTGTTTCTGGTCGGCGTAGCCCTGCTGACCATAGAGGTTTTTGTTACGCCGGGCTTCGGGTTTATTGGCGGAGCGGGCATTCTCTGCGTCTTTGTCTCGCTGGTGCTGGCGGCCCAGCCGTTTGTGGTGCCGAGCGAGCCGTGGCAGTATGACCTGCTGCGTGTCAACCTGCTCGCCTCGGTGGGCGGCATTGCCGGCTCGTTCGTCATCATGCTGATTGCGGCGTGGCTGTTGCCGAACACCCCGGCGTTCCGTCGGCTGATGCTGGAGACGTCGCAACGGCCCGAAGCGGGTTTCCACACCGGCGTGAAGGAAGGCCAGGGCCTGGTGGGCAAGACGGGTGTGCTGCTGACCGCCCTGCGCCCTGCCGGAAAACTGGAGATTGACGACCAGACCTACAGCGTGGTCTCGGAGAGCGAATTCGTCGACGCCGGGCACCGGGCACGGGTTATCCGTGTGGACGGCCCCCGCATCGTCGTCGAGGTGCTGCCCGAACCCTCTGAAATGCCGCCCAAGGCGGAAGCCTAGCGCGAACGGGACCGGCCCGTCGCCGACGCAACCTGGCTGGAGCAAGAACATGGATGGGATTATTTTACCGGCCGTCCTGCTGACTATCGGCGCGTTGGCCTTCTTTCTGGAGGCCTTTGTGCCGTCGGGCGGCCTGATTTCCGTTGTCGGAATTGCCTGCTCCTGCGCGGCGCTGGGGTTTGCTTTTGTAAACGGCGGCCCGAACGTTGGCCTGGTTTTTCTGGTTATCACCGTGGTGGTGGTGCCCGCCTCGTTGATTTCGGCGTTTATGCTCCTGCCCAAAACAAGATTCGGGCGGCACGTCTTTCTGGCCACCCGGCAAGAGGTCAAATCGGGCTTCACCGCCCAACGCGTCGCCGACCTGGAACTTCCGGGGCATACCGGCACCGCCCTTTCGACGTTACGCCCGGCGGGGAAGGCCGTGATCGACGGGCAACGCTACGATGTAATGACCCAGGGCGAGATGATTCAGAAGGGAGCGACCATCGAGGTCCGTCGCGTCGAGGGCAATCGCATCGTCGTCCGGGAAGTGCGGGATACGGCCGGAGCGGCCTCGTAACAGGCCGGCATCGCCAACGGCGAATATTTACTTGAGAAGCGGTGCCGAGATGGGTATGATAACCGCGTGGCATAGCGGATATTTCGGTGGCTCTGGTGGCCACGGACGTGTTGGTGGCGGCAGTTCTTTTTTCTGGAGGGCACGATGATGTTGAGTCGCTTGGTGGGTGGCATGCTGCAGATCGCAGAGGGTATGGAAGGCTGGCAGATTCTTCTGCTGGTGCTGCTGGGCATCGGCATTCTGGTCGGCATTTTGCTGATGATTTCGTTCTTCGGCATCTGGCTGCGCGCGATGTCGTCCGGGGCGAGCGTGAGCATCTTCAACCTCATCGGGATGAAGCTGCGCAAGGTCAGCCCGGCAGCGATTGTGGACGCCCGTATCCGCGCGGTCAAGGCCGGGCTGGACGTCAGCACCGCGAATCTCGAAGCCCATTATCTGGCCGGCGGCGACGTGGTGCGGGTGATTGTGGCGTTGATCGCGGCCAGCAAGGCCAATATCGACCTGACCTTCGAGGTGGCGACCTCGATTGACCTCGCCGGGCGCGACGTGCTCGACGCGGTCCGCACCTGCGTCAACCCCAAGGTCATCGACTGCCCCGACCCGAACAAAGGGCGCCCCACGGTGGACGCCGTGGCCAAGGACGGCATCCAGGTGCGGGCCAAGGCCCGCGTCACGGTGCGCACCAACATCGAGCGATTGGTCGGCGGGGCGATGGAGGAGACCATCATCGCCCGCGTCGGCGAAGGCATCGTCACCACCATCGGCTCGGCGGAAAGCTATGCCAATGTGCTGGAAAACCCGGACCGCATCTCGAAGACCGTGCTGGACAAGGGGCTGGATGCCGGGACGGCGTTTGAGATTCTGTCCATCGATATCGCCGACGTGGATGTGGGCGACAACGTCAAGGCCAAACTCGACGCCGACCGCGCCGAGGCCGACAAGCGTATCGCCCAGGCCAAGGCCGAAACGCGGCGCGCCCTGGCCGTCGCCCAGGAACAGGAGATGCAGGCCCAGGTCGTGGAAAACCGCTCCAAGGTGGTGCTCGCCGAGGCGGAAATCCCCAAGGCTATCGCCCAGGCATTCCGCGAAGGCAACCTCGGCCTGATGGACTATTACAACCTGAAGAATATCCAGGCCGATACCAAGATGCGCGACAGCATCGCAGACGAAGGCGCGAACCAATAAACCCTGCCACGGGGAACGCGGGGCGACCGGCTCCGCGTTCCCCGCACCCAGGAGCCACCAATGTTCCCAACCGACTGGATGATGCTGGCTGAGATTGACGGCGATCTGATCTCGCTGATCGTCTTTGCCGTCTTCATCGTCGGCGGTTCGGTGCTTCGGGCGCTGGGCAACGCCCTGACCAAACGCCAAAAGGCGCCCCAGGAACAACAGGCTGTGAGTCGGCAAGATAAAGAGGAAGACGGTGATTCCGTTTATGAGGCCGATCAGGAAACCGTCCAGCGCTATCTGGCCAGCCTGATGGGTGTGAAACCGCCGCAGCAGCCAAAGGCCAATGCCACCCAACGCCCCTCTCCGGGCCGCCCGCCGCAGCGCGGGGCAACCCTGGCCCAGACCCATCCCTCGGCCCCGAACCGGGAACAGCCGTCTCGCGGCGTTCCGCAGCGCGGAGCCACGCTGGGCGAAACCCACGCCGCCGGTGCAGACCCGCAGCAACAGTCAAGGCTTCAGCCGGGGGCCATCTTGCTGAAAACCCACGCGGAAAAGTCCCTTTATGTGCCGCCGCCTCAAGCCCCCCCGGCTCCGCCCTCTCCGCATAAGACCCGCGACACCTCCGGAAGTTCCTCGGACACAACAGAAGAGTACCAGTTCGGAACCGCCGAACCCCAATCACCGCCCAAACGCCCCGCCCGCAAGGCGGAACACGCTCCGGCAGCGACCCAGGCCAAGCCGGCTCCGAAACGGCCCGTTCTCGTCAAAGAGCACGGCGGTCGCTCAGCACGAGAGCGCATCGCGTTCAAGAACCTCTCGCCGCTCAAACGAGCCATTGTGCTCCGAGAAGTGCTGGATCGCCGACGCGGAGCGCACCGCTTCCTGAACTCGTGAAGCCCTTGCATCGCCACGGGCTTCGATGTAATCTATTTGAAAGTGCTTTGCCCGAAGACAACTCGCGGGGGAACAGGCTTGCCCAAACTCTTATCCTATGGCGTCAGTAACGGCCTCTTTTTAGCCACGGCGTTATGGTTCGCCGCCGGATGCGGCTCCGAACCGCCTCCCCCCAAGGCCGATATGCCCGTACCGGTCGTCGCCGAGACCGCT
>CAZBCO010000227.1:0-12624 GCA_964490295.1 uncultured Planctomycetota bacterium | reverse complement strand
TTTTTTGACGATGGCCTCGTACATCAGGCCGGGGTCCATGTCGCGGGTGTTGCCGAAGGCAAAGCCGTAGGCGGCCTTCAGCCCCGGATAGCCGTCTTCACGTACCGCGAATTCCGCGGTGAAGCCCGCTTCCAAATCGTCCGCCGTGTCCTTGAGGTCGCTGATCTTCCGTTTTCCCGTCTCCTGCACAAACGCCCGGCGCACCGCCAGCGTATAGGTGTTGTTGAAGCCGAACGGCTCCAGCCAGGTGCAGTTAAATTGCTTCTGATAGGCCCCTTGGACGACCTGGTAGGCTTCGTCCGGGTCGGTGATGACGCTACGCTTGAGAATCGCGGTCAGTGCGGTGCCGGTGTATTCCGCGTAGAGGTCCAGGTCGCCGCCCGTCAGGGCCGAGTGGCAGATCATCGTGCCGCCCAGGTTGGCCCTTTGCTTCACCCGGAGGTCGGTGTGCTCCTCGATCATCTGGGCCATCATCTCCGCGATGATGAGTTGTTCGGTAAAGTTCTTGGAGCCGATGGTGATGGTGGGCGTGGAGCCTTCGGGAGAGCAGCCGAAGCTGCCAAGCAGCAGGGCGGCCGCGCACATTGCCGAACCCGCACGCAGTGTCCATGATTTTCTGATAAGCGTCTTCATTGCTGATGCATCCTCCTCTTCAGAAATTTTTCGATCAGGCCGATGCCTGCCCCCAGCAGCAAAGCCATGGACGACGCGGCGAGCACGCCGAGCGTGATGGCATAATAGTTGCGCGTGGACAACCCCCGGAAAATAAAGTCGCCCAGGCCGCCCGCTCCGATTAAGGCGGACAGCGTGGCCACGCCCACGGTGATGGTCGCCGAGGTGCGGATGCCCGCGATGATCACCGGCGAGGCCAGCGGCAGCTCGACGAGCCACAGGCGTTGGCGTCGGGTAAACCCCAGCCCTTCGGCCGCCTCCAGCACGTTGCGATTGATGCCGGCCAGCCCGGTGTGCGTGTTCACCACGATGGGCAGCAGGGCGTACAGGATCAGGGCGGTAATCGCAGGCTGGGAGCCTAACCCCAGCGGCATCATCAGCAGGGCCAGCAGGGCCACGCTGGGGATGGTCTGCACCACGCCGGCGGCGCTCATCACCACGCCGCGAATCGAGCGCCAGCGGTTGATGAAAATGCCCAGCGGCACACCGATCGCCACGGCCGAGGAGGCCGAGATGCCGACCAGCACGAGGTGTTCCCAGCTCTTCAGCGCCAAGGCACCGCGATTGTCGGCGACGTATTGCAGGAATGCATTGAGTTCGTTAACGAAATCCGACACGCTCAACCCCCCAGCAGTTTCAATTGCTCGGCCGGCTTGCCAAACAGGTCGCGCACAAACGGCGTGGCGGGCTGTTTCAGGATGGTCTCCGGCGGGCCGATCTGTTCGATCTTTCCGTTGTGCATCACCGCAATGCGGTCGGCGATGCGCAGGGCTTCAAAGATGTCGTGCGTGACGAAGATGATGGTCTTGCGGATGCGGGCCTTGAGGTCGAGGAGCTCCTGCTGGAGGCCGTCCCGCGTGAGGGCGTCCACCGCGCCGAAGGGTTCGTCCATCAGCAGGTAACTCGGATCGGCCGCGAGCGCACGGGCCACGCCCACCCGCTGTTGCTGTCCGCCCGAAAGCTGGCTGGGGAACTGATCGGCATACTGGTCGGGGGGCAGGTCCATCATCTCCAGAAGCTCGCACGCTCGCCGACGCCGCTCGGCCCGCGGGGTCCCGGTCAGACGCAGCACCATGCTGACATTGTCCGCGACGCGAAAGTGGGGCAGCAGCCCGATGCCCTGGAACACGTAGCCGATGGAGCGGCGAAGCTCGATCAGGCTTTGCTCCAGGATGTCCACGCCGTCCACGGTGATGCTGCCACCGGACGGCTCGACCAGCCGGTTGATCATCTTGAGGGTCGTGGTCTTGCCGCAGCCCGAAGACCCCAGCAGCACCAGGGTTTCGCCCTCGGCCACCGTCAGGGAGAGGTGGTCGACGGCGTAGGTGTCGCCGTGGTCAAACGATTTACTGACTTGATCCAGCACAATCATGAGGCGGCGCCTTTTGCAACAGGCCCTAAGCTTTGTCGATTTCCAGCACACCGACCAGGCCGTGCCCACAGCCTTGGCCGTGCTGCAAACTGGTGATGATGTGCCGCAGCGCGTAGCCCAGTTGGGGTTCGATGATGTTCTCCCTCGGAAGCCCCAGCACATACCAGCCGGTGCCTTCCACCACCTCCTTCATGCGTTGCAGCGAGTCCAGCACCGGCTTCGGGCACGCCGCAGGGGGCGTCGGGAGGGGAGCAGTGAAGGCCCGCTCGCGCTCGTCGTAAAGGGCCAGCAGCTCGCGCACGTAGTTGACGGTGTAGTTCCAGCAGGCCTGCACGTGTTCGTAATAGGTGTTGAGAAAGCCAAAGCCCGGCTTGGAAATATAGTCGAACAGCAACTGGTCGAAATTGGTGCGGACGTTGCGCTCGTGGAGCGAGTTGACGGCCTGGCGGGTCGGCTGCGGCCCCGGATTGTATTCGCCGGTGTCGATATGCCGTCCGGTCAACACCGAGCGGTCATAGAAGCAAAGCGGCTTGATGGTCACCCCGCTGCGCCGGCTGGCCTCCGCGATGATGGCCTCGGCCTCCTGGCGGCTTATCAGGCGCAGGTTCAGGTGCTGCAGCTCATCGCGTCGTTCTTCGCGCTCTTGCTCGTCGTAGATATAGGAGACCACGTAGTCCATGTTGCGGTTCTGCGAGAGGTCGTGGGTCCACAGGTCTTGCCATTCGTAAGAGTAGCGTCCGAGCCAATCGCAATGGACGATCGCGTAATCCTGGGTGCGTTCGGCAATATCCGCCAGCAGTTGGATCATGGTTTCGTCGTCGTTATGGTGCGAGCAGGTGCCGAACGACGAGAAGTAGAGGTTGTAGGGTTCCTCGTCTTCGGCCACCGGGAGGCCTTCGGTGAAGCTGCCCTGTTCAAACGTCATCTTGGGCTGCTTGCCGTAAAGAGCGGCGGCCTGGGCCAGCAGATCCTCGTTCAAGTCCACGCCCTTGTAGGCGCCCAGCACATCCGCCGAAAGCAGGTCCACCTCGTGTTGATGCAGGTCGGCATCCCGGTCGCGTATCCCCGCCAGAAGCTCCATACCGTCGGCGCTGCCACAGCCCAGGTCGAGGATTCGGACCCGCTTCATGGATTCGCGGCACCGCTGAATGAGCTTCTGCAAATGCGGGCGCAGGAAGAAACGCGTGACCTCGTCTTCCCACAGTCGGCGGACGTTGTCGTACTTGCCGACCAGCCCCGACTGCTTGGCATAGTGGCCGCTCTTCACCGCTTCACTGTAGGCGGGCATCTGATCGTTTTTCAAGTCGCTCAAAAAAAAGCCTCCGAAATTACCTTGTGGGCGGTTGAGGCTTGCCGGTGACGACCTCGTCTTTCCGACCGGACGCCCCCCGGCTCCCTCGCCGGGGGCATCGCGTTCAACCGCGTGTTGTCAATCGCGCCGCTCCGTACTACGCGAGGGTCGCTTCCAGCACGCCGGGGAGCGTGGCGAGAATCTCGTCGCGCACGCTGTCCGGCAACGGCTTGCGCGGACGTTCCAGAATCTCGTGATAGCGGCGATGAGCCGCCAGCAGGGCGTCGCCCTCGTCGTCTTCCAGCGGATACCGGGCATAGACCGGGTCGCGCGTGGGCAGGGGCAGGTGATACATAAACGTCTTGTGCTCCGAGGCCAACACCTCGCGCACCATCTCGACGACGCCCGCTCGGCCCTGTTCCGAGACCGCGGCGTCCTTGAGCAGATGCTTGGCGATGCCGATGTGGGCGTCGTCCATCACCGCCTGCTCCGGGCAGAAGGTGTTGGTCCGCTCCAGCAGCCCGAAGGCATAGTGGATATACTGGGCCCCGCCGGCGGGCACGGTGAACAGGGCCAGCAGCTTCTCGACGGTGCTTTGAATGCCGGGCACCGCGGCGTCGCTCACTCCGGCGGTGGAATAGCACGGCAGCTTGTAGAAGCGGGCCATCTGAGCACAATCCACATTGTAATGCACAAACTCCGGCGCCCCGTACATGTCGTTCAAGTTGTCGAGGCGCGACCGGACGGGGACCGCCCCATAGAGTACCGGCGCTCCCGGCGAGACCAACTGGTTCAGCGTGACGCCGGCCAACAACTCGGCATTGATCTGGGCGACCATCCCGAACTCGTCAAAAGGCCCGGTGGTGCCCGCCATCGGGCAACTCGAAATCACGACCGGCACGCGGCGCTTGGAGATGGCCATCAGCGTCTCGGCGGTATCGTTCACGATCTGGAAGGGGCTTTTGATCACGCAGGTGATGAAGGACAGCACCGGCTCCTTCTCAAACGCCTCCGGGCCGCCCGCGATGATCTGCCCCAGGCGGATGATATCGTCCAGGGCCGGGAGGTAGGTCAGCCCGGCTTGCACGTGCTTGGTGATGTTGTTGAAGCTGGCGAGGAACTTGTTGATGTCCTTGTTCTCTTCCGTCACCGCCTCGTCGCGGATGTTCACGCAACGAATGAAGGCGTCCAGATTCTCCAGATGCTCGCCAAGGTGGGCCGCGCGACACAGCCGCTGGATCGAGCCGTCCTGCCGCGTGAAGGTGGGCTTGTCGCCCTCGAAGGCCACGTCGAGCCACACATTGGTCTCGGACCCGCTCACAAACCGGACGCGCGGCTCCTCGGCGTCGAGGATCAGGCGATTGTCGGGGTTGCGGGCACCCAGCACGATCCGCGAGGAGGCCGTCTGCAAAGCCTGGTCGATGAGGGCCGACGGAAGCCTGATGCGGGAACAGGCCCCCGCGTCCTCAACCGTCGCGCCGGCCGCCTTGAACAGGGCGGTGGCGTTCGGGTTGTAACACAACAGGCCGGGGTCTTGCAGCAGGTCCCGCGAGACGCCGTCGATCAGACGAACCTGATCTTCAGAGAGCCGACAGCGGGGGGTTACCACCATTCCTTCACGTTGCTTTTCGGACATGTGTTCTCCTCATTCTCCTCTTATCGAAAGCCGGAAAGCGTCCGCCTCAACAAGCACGTCAGGCGTGCCGTACTCCCGGAAGCGCTTTCCCATCGCCTCGCCTACGCGGCGGCTCAGTCCTTCAAGATAATCTCCGGGAACCGGCTCAGCACGGCGTCGTGTGTCTGCTGGGTCAGATGGCCGCGGGCCGGGGCCTCGCGCATCTCGGCCACCAGGCGGCGGGCGCGGGAGAGGGCGTCGGCCCCTTCCTGCATCGCCTCGCGCTTCTGGCGGTTCGCCAACTGGGGCACGAAAAACTCGTTTCGCATGTGCGTCACGGTGTGGTCTTCGGTCAGGAAGTCCTCGGCCGGGCCTTTCTCAATCAGCATCTCGGTGGCCAGGGTCTCGTCGTTGACCTGAATGCCCCGCAGCACCCGTTGGCACATGCCGAGGATTTCATTGTCCATCACCAGCTTTTCGTAAGAGACGGTCAGGTCCGCCTCCATCAGGCCCGCGATGTCGTGGATATAGTTTGCCCCGGACATCGCCACCAGCAGGCTGGACATGGCGGTTTCATACGCGGCCTGGACGTTGAGTTCCTTGGCGTCGGTGGTCCCGCCCGTCGAGTAGAGCGGCAGGCAGAAATGCTGGGCCATTTGAGCCACGGCGGCGTTGATCATCGCACGCTCTATCGGCCCGCCCAGGTGGTCCATGGTGCGCAAGTCGGGGATGGACCCCACGCTCCCGCAAATCGCCGGAGCGCCCTTGTTCACGCATTGCACCAATGTCACGCCCGCGAGAGTCTCCGCCACGTGCGTCAAGACGTTCCCCGCCAGCGTGACCGGCGATGTGGTGCCGCAGATCGGCTCGGTCGGCACCACCACCGGAAGCCCCTTCTCGGCGAAATAGCAGGTCATCTCTCCGTAGTCCCGGTCAATCTTGAACGGGCTGATGATCAGCGTGATGAACGACACAAACGGCTCGCGCCGCAACGCCTCGTCGCTTCCGGCGATGAGCGACGCCATCTCCACCACCTTCCGGCAGCCGGCCATCGAGTACACTCCGCCCATCACGTGTTTGGTGGTGTTGTTCAAGGCGTGAAAGAAGCGGTTGACGTCGATGTGATCCTTGTTCTCGATCTCGCAGGGGAAGACATTGATGGTGAAGACGTGGATGTTCTCAAGCTGGTCCACGATGCGAGCGTTCAGGATAACGTCGTCCAGGTTGGAGGGCCGCCGCTCGCCGGTGTCCGGGTCGAGCACATAAATCGCCGTGCCGCCGGTGCCGTAGTGAACGCGGTTCTTTTCCAACACGGCGTCGCACTGGCGGTCGCGCGAATAGAGCGTGACCGAGGAGGGGGCCGACGCCAGGGCGTCCTCCACCAGGCCGCGCGGCAGCCGGGCGATTTGCTGCTCGGTGTCCACCTCGGCGCCGGCCGAGCGGAAGGCGTCGAGGGCGCGGGGGGAGTGAACCTGCATGCCGGACTTCTCCAGCACCTCGAAGGCCGCCTCGCCGATCTTCCGAACGGCGTCTTCTGTTAACGGCTGGTAAAGTGACGAGCGCAAGCCGGGGCATGAGTTCTGCGATGGGTTCTTTTCCAATAGATGTCTCTTTCTTATTGCGCCCGTCATTCGGTGCTGCCGTACGCCGTCGCAGGCAGCCCACGAAATCGCCAACTTTGCCTGAGCGTGTCTTGGCAGGCGTCGCTGACGATCGAGCTGGACAGAAAAATGAAATCGGTGCCCTGCACGTAGCCAGAGATCGTAATTTACGATCTTCTGTCAGCTATACTAAGCCGAAGCCGCTTGGCTGTCAACCTATTTCTTGTTTTTGTGCGGAAACACTGCGGCAGAAGGCGGCGACGAGTTGATATGATAAATATTATATCGGTTAGAAGGACGAAGCCGGAGGCCGGCATCGGGTTTATATCGTGAGGGAGCGTCGCGACTTGGGCTTCAGGCCGTCCAGCGCACGATGGCCGAACCCCAGGCCAGGCCGCCGCCGAAGCCCACCAGCACCACCAGGTCGCCGCGCCGGATCAGGCCCTGACGGTGGGCCTCGTCGAGGGTGATGGCCACCGACGCCCCGGAGGTGTTGCCGTATTTATCCAGCGTGGTGTAAGTCTTGGTCATCGGGATGCCCAGGGCGTCCATGCCGAACCGGATGATGTTGATGTTGGCCTGGTGGGAGATGAGGAAGTCAACGTCGTCAACGGTCAGCCCGGCCCGGCTGAGCGCGGTGCGCACCGCCCTGGGGAAGGCCCCGGTGGCGAACTCCCAGACGGTCTTGGGTTGCATGGTGAAGTAATGCTGGCCGTGCTGCACCGTCTCGATGGTCGCCGGCATGCGGGTGCCGCCGGCCAACGCGGTGATGGCTTCGAACCCGGTGCCGTCGGTCTGGACGTAGGAGGTGAGGATGCCCTGCTCGTCGCGAGCCGCGCGGCCCAGCACCATCGCCCCGGCCCCGTCGCCGAAATAGATGCACGAGTTGCGGTCGGTGAAGTCGAGCATCCGCGAATACACCTCGGAGCCGATGACCAGCGCGTACTCGACCGAGCCGTCCTCGACGTAACGCCGGGCGATGTCGAGGCCGTACACCGCGCCGGTACACATCACCGGCAGGTCGAAGGCCATCGCGTTGGGAGCGCCGAGCTTGCCCTGCACGATGCAGGCGGTCGCCGGAAAGATGCGGTCGGGCACGGTGGTGGCCAGCACGATCAGGCCGAGCTGTTCGGGAGCGATGCCCGCATTGTCGAGGGCGCGCTCGGCGGCCCGCAGAGCGAGGTCCGAGGTGGCCTCGTCGTCCGCGGCGAAATGCCGCTCGACCACGCCCACCTTGCTGCGAATCCAGGCGTCGCTGGTGTTGAGGTTCGCGATGGAGATGATGTCGTTGTTGGTCAGCGTGCGTTCGGGAATATACGAGCCGGTGCCGAGGATGGTCGCGGCATGGCGGGCCGCTGGGTTGCGGGCCGGCGTTGGCTTCGTGCCGCCCGCCTCGGCAAACCGGCGGACGTCGTCCTCCCGGACCACGCCCTGAGCTTTGACGGCGGCGAGGTCGATGCCCAGCTCCTCGGCCAGGCGGCGGGCCTTGAGCGTGGGGCGTGCCCGTAGCGTGGCCGCCTCATCGCCCTTCGGCTCGGAGGCCGTTGCTCGGTCCGGCAGCGGCAGCCAGTCGTGTTCGGGCAGCGGCTCGTCAGGCGTCTCGGTGATGAAGCCCAGCACCTCGCGGACCGCGCACTCTTGGCCCGGCTGCGCCCGATGCCGCAGGTAGCCGGCGGCTTCGGCCTCCAGGTCCACCGCCGCCTTGTTGGTTTCGATGGTGCAGACCGGGTCGCCTGGCGACACGTGCGAGCCGTCGCCGACGATCCAGGCCACCACCGTCGCGGTGTCCTCGTTGACGTTGACCTTGGGCAGCTTGATTTCGTGCATCGTCTCGCCTCTACTGAAGCATCACCGACGCCACGGCGCGGGCCACGTCGGCCACGCCGGGCAGGACATGGTCTTCCAGCGGTCGCGCGGTCGGCAGCGGCACATCCTGGCCGGCGACGCGCACCGGTCGGGCTTGCAACCGGTCGCCCCATCGCTCGACCACCCGTGCGACAATCTCGGCTCCCCAGCCCCAGGACTTGGGGCCTTCCTCGGCCACCACCAGCCGTCCGGTGCGCGCCACGGAATCGCCGATGACGCTGGTATCCAGCGGCGCGATCTCGGCTGGGGCGATGATCTCGCAGGTGATTTCCTCATCCTCGAACATCGCCGCCATGGCCTGCTCGACGATGGGCAGCATCGCTCCGTAGGTGACGACGGTCAGGTTGGGGTTTTCGCCCGCCGCGTTGTTCAGCCGGGCGGTGGGGTAGGGCGGCTGCGTCATGGCAATGTCGAAATTCGGGCTGGTGCTGCTCTGCTCCACGGCATAAAGCATCTTGCCCTCGATGAAGATGACCGGGTTGGGGTCGTCGATGGCCTCGGCCAGCAGGCGTCCGGCGTCGTGCCGGTGGCTGGGGGCGACCATCCGCAGGCCCGGCGTGCTGAGGAAGAGCCGTTCGAGCGACTGGCTGTGCGTTGGGCCATAGCCCCGGCGCCCGCCCATCGGGGCGCGGATGACCAGCGGCACGCGCACCGCTCCGTTATACATCCAACTGAACTTGGCGATGTGGTTGATGATCTGGTCGGCGGCCAGGGCGATGAAGTCGCCGAACATCATCTCGACGACCGGCTTCATCCCGCGCAGCGCCATCCCCGCGGCCAAGCCCACGGTGCCCGCCTCACTGATCGGCGTGTTGATCACGCGGTCCGGGAACTCCAGCGAGAGGCCGCGCGTGATGCGGAATGCCCCGCCGTAGGGGTCGCGAATGTCCTCGCCCAGCAGCACGACCGCCGGGTCGGTGTGCAAGACCTCCGCGAGGCTTTTGCCGATGGCTTTGCCCACGGTTAGTTTTGCCATAAGCCTCGTCCAATATCGCCGGGGTTCTGCACCGGTGCCTGCCGCGCCTCGGTCACTGCCCGCTCGATGCGTCGTCGGCAGCGCTCCTCGATATCCGCCCGCTGGGCGGTGTCCAGCCGCCCGCGCAGCCGGAGCAGCGGGTCGCGTTCGCCCCAGGCCGCCTCTTCGTCGCGGGTGCGGTAGGCGCGCTCGTCGTTGATGCTGTGCCCGCAGAATCGGTAGGTGCGGAGCTCGAGGAAGAACGGCCTCGATTCAGTGCGCCCCACCTCGGCCGCCCGGTGTGCGGCAGCCGCCACGTCCAGCACGTCGTGTACGTCGATGGTCTCGCAGGCGATGTTCATCGCCGCGACACGCTGCGTCACGTCGCCTGCGACCGCTTGATCGACGTGTGTGCTCATGCCGTAGAGGTTGTTTTCCAGAGCGTAGAGGATGGGGAGGTCCCAGAGCGAGGCCATGTTCATCGCCTCCCAGAGCGCCCCCTGACCCAGCGAGCCGTCGCCGAGAAACGAGACCACGATCTTTCCGGAGCCTTGCATTTTCTCGGCCAGCGCCATCCCGGTGCCGACCACCGCCATCCCGCCGGTGATGCCGTTGGTGTAGAAATTCTGGCTGTAGACGTGTTGCGACCCGCCGCGCCCCGCGCAGACGCCGGTGGCCTTGCCCATAATCTCGGCCATCAGGCCGCCGGGGTTGTCGGTGAACGCCAGAAAGTGGCCGTGTCCGCGATGCGTGCTGGTCACGGTGTCGCCCGGTTGCAGAGCCTCAATCACGCCGACGGCGGTCGCCTCCTGGCCGATGCAGGGGTGGGTGGTGCCGAACAGCTCGCCGCTTCGGAACAGCTCGCCGATGCGCTCCTCGAACGAGCGAATCAGCACCATCTTCTCATACAGTCGAAGTTCGCAATCGGACGCCATACGACGGGTTCTCTGGCCGGACCCTGATTTATGTTCTCACCAACCAACTTGATTCTAGGGCCTGTCCGGCAGGATTGCAAGCGCTCCCCATCTTGTGAAGAAACCATCGGTGCTCTGTGGGGAGCTGCTCGTCCTACGGGGCGGCGGGTTTGATTTGGCCGGTGCTGCTTGCTAAAATTGTGGTCATATGATGTCTGTTGTGAATCTCGCCGATGGCGGCAGGTTGCCCGGCTCCTAATTGGAGTGAAGGTCACGTGAAAGCTATCTTGGCGATGGTGGCATGCCTTCTGGCTTGGCCGGCGGTGGCGGGCGATGTCTCGACGGCCGAGGCCGAGGATTACCGTGTCAAACGCGAGATGGTCTTCGAGTTTACGAAGCCGCCGATGCTGACGCGCGACGGCGACCGTGTCACGGTCACGTTCGAGACCAAGGGCCTCTGCGATGTGGTCGTGGTGATTGAAGATAGCGATGGTTGCATCTTGCGGCATCTGGCCTACGGCGTGCTTGGAGCGAACGCCCCGGAGCCGTTCCAGAAAAACAGCCGAGCCCAGACGATTGTCTGGGACGGCAAGGACGATTCCGGGCGTTACATTGACGACAAGGACGGGATCATCGTCCGCGTTTCGCTCGGCCTGAAACCGCAACTGGAGAAGACGCTCTTCTGGCACCCCAAGAAGCGCATCGCTCTGGAGCGCAACCCGCTGATGGCAGTCCAACCGGAGGGCGTGTATGTGTATGACGGGGGCGGCGTGGAGACCGTGCGGCTGTTCGGACACGACGGCAAGTACCTCCGCACCGTCTATCCCTTCCCGGCGGGCGATGTCGAAAAGATCAAGGGCATCCGGTGGCATACGTTTGCCGACGGCCACAAGGCACCGCAGCCCAAAGGATTCCGGGCGCAACACACGTTCCTGTTTGGTGGCGGCGGTCCCAGCAAGGGCGGCGGCGGGCAAGGCTCCGGCTGCACCGGGTTTGCCGTTCACGAGGGCAGCATCGCCCTGGTTTCGGGCATAAGTATTACGAGTCGCCCGCAATGGATGAAGCGCCTGAATCGGCTGGGCGTGGGCAAGGCCCTCTCGGCGCACAAACTCGACGGGCCGCTGACCGGCCTGCCCCACGTTACGAACAGCATCGCCTTCTCGCCCGACAAGAAATGGCTGTATCTCGCCGGATTGTATGAGAACCGGCGCCATCCGGACACCCGGCCCGGCTGGACTGGCGATGTCACCTCGTGGGGGTACGGCGTTTATCGCATGGAATTCGATGGCGACCGGCCCGCACAACTCTGGCTGGGGCACCCGAATAAGCGAGGCAAAGACGACCAGCATTTCGATTATCCGACCTCGCTCTGCGTGGATGCTGCCGGGCGCGTCTATGTGGCCGACCACTTCAACGACCGCGTCCAGATCTTCTCGCCGGAGGCCAAGCTGCTCGGCAGCATCCCGGTGCGCGGGCCGGCCGTCGTTCAGATTCACCACAAGACCCAGCAACTGTATGTCTTCTCGTGGAACATGTCCTTCCCGTGGTCGCGCAACATCCAGAACGACCGTGCCGCCGCCGCGTCCCGTGTCGTTCCGCCGCATCTGAGTCTATTCGAGGCGTTCGAGGCCGGTCAGGGCGAACCGAAGCTCGCCCGCCCCAAGTTGAATCTGCCGCTTGAAGGCATAGCCCACAGGGGCCAGATCGGCGGGGGGCCCGGCGACCTGATCCGTTATCGGGCGGTGCTGAACAGCTACACCGATCCGCCCACGCTGTGGATGTGTATCTACCACCCCGGCGGGCCTCGCGGATCCGGTTCGGACGATAAGCAATTGCAGATCAGCCGACTTCGGGTCGAGGAAAAAAAGATTGTGGTATTGGAGCGCTGGAACGACGAAGTCATTAAAGCCGTCACGGAATATACCCCGAGAGGCTCAACCCGGCGGCGGATGCATGTCGACCGACGCACCGGTCTGCTCTATGTCGAAGGCTCCCAGCCGCCCGTCAATACCCAGCACTTCGCCCATCTGAACCGAATCGACCCCGAAACGGGCGCGGTTTCCGTGGTGCCGCTGCCGTTCAGTGCGAACGACTTCACGCTCGACGACTGGGGCCATCTCTACCTGCGGGCCGGCGGCATTATCGGGCGTTATCATCTGGACTCGATGCGCGAGGTGCCCTTCGACTACGGCGAAGAACGGCGGGGGGGCAAGGGAACCTTTGGTGAGCGATCCGGCAATCTGATCAGCGCCCTGGTGCTGGACGGCTCGGCTACCGGAGGCTCATCGGGCGGCCACTGGTGGCAGTCGGGCATGCGGGTCAACTCCCTCGGCGATCT
>CAZBCO010000226.1:0-6243 GCA_964490295.1 uncultured Planctomycetota bacterium | reverse complement strand
CCCGCCGCGCCGGGGCAGAATAGTTGCGAGTTGAGTTGCCGGAAGAGCGGCTGTCAGTACTTCCGGGTTCTTTACACATAATTGTGGAAAGCGGTTCAGCACGTGGGAACAGGACGCCGGGTGGTAGCTCAAGGGGACGCCCCGCTCCGCCGACAAGTTGTGGCGCTCCTTGCGGACATGCATGTTATGCGGAAACCATATAATAAGATGTAGTTGGCCCGAAGAGGACTATCGCAATGCAGACAACGTTACTACGTAAGAAGTCGGAGATGCCGGCCAAGGATATTGAGCGCTGCCATGAGGGCAGCGGGGCTATACACTGGATTGGCGTATTGGATGGCGAGTCTCCGGGCGGAAAGCAACTGCGATTCATTCATGACGACGTACTGCCGCCCGGCACCTCCATCGGCATCCACCGCCACACCAAGGACCAGGAGTACTACTACATCGTCTCAGGCCGCGGCATAATGACGCTGGACGGACGAGAATATGAAGTCGCCGCCGGGGATATCGCCGCGGTCTTCCCGGGCGGCTCCCATGGACTGGAGAACCGTTCCGACGGCGACATCCGCGTGATTGTTATCAGCGTAAATGGAGGTGTGACATGAGACTCGGTGGGCCGATTTTCTCAAAGACAGACAACCCGGAATCCTGGGCGGAGGCCGTCACCGCCGCAGGGTATAGGGCCGCGCGCTGCCCCTTGGCTCCGGATGCGGACAGCAACACTATTCAGGCCTACGCGACGGCGGCTCACAAAGCCGACATTGTCATCGCGGAGGTGGGTGCCTGGAGCAACCCGCTCAGCCCGGATACGGACACGGCAAAGGCAGCAATCGAGAAGTGCAAGGCCTCGCTGGCCCTGGCCGACAGGATCGGTGCGCGTTGTTGTGTGAACATCGCGGGTTCGCGCGGCAAGAAGTGGGACGGGCCTGATGCCGCCAACCTGACAGACGAGACATTCGACAGGATCGTCGCCATGGTTCGCGACATCATCGACACGGTAAATCCAACTCGATCTTTCTACACGCTGGAGACCATGCCGTGGATGTATCCGGACTCGCCGGACGCCTACCTTCGGCTGATCAACGCCATCGACCGGAAGGCCTTCGCCGTTCACCTCGACCCGGTCAATCTGGTGTCCAGCCCCCAGCGCTATTTCGCGACCGGACACCTGATCGAGGAATGCTTCGCAAAGCTGGGCGCGCATATCAAGTCCTGCCACGCAAAGGACATCCTGCTCCGCGAGAAGCTGACCGTGCACCTCGACGAAGTGCGCCCCGGACAGGGGAATTTTGACTACCCGGCTTTCTTGAGAGGCCTGAACCGACTGGATGCCAGCATGCCGCTGATGCTCGAACACCTTCCCAATGAGGATGAGTACCGAATGGCGATCGTACATATCCGGAACGTTGCCGCTCAGGAGGGCATCGCCTTATGAAATACTGCGCCATATCCATTACTTCAAAGGAGCACGCCGAGCTTGTGGACGTCGCTGCGCCGGAGGCGCTGGGTGCGAATGAAGTCAGAGGCCGGACGGTTTGCACTCTGATCAGCCCGGGAACGGAACTCGCATGGAACTATACGGGGACGACCTTCCCATCGTTCCCCGGCTATGCGGCTGTTTTCACAGCGACGGACATCGGGGGTGAAGTCAAGGGCCTATCCGAGGGTGACCTGCTCTTCTGCATAGGTGGGCACCGAAGCTTCCAGCATGTCGAGGCTCGTGCGGCCCGGCCGGTTCCCAAGGAGTTGCCCCCGGAGAAGGCTGTTCTGGCGCGCTTGATGGGCGTTTCCATGACCACATTGATGACGACCGTAGCCAGGCCTGGCGACCGAGTCTTGATCACTGGGGCTGGCCCGGTCGGCTTTCTTGCGGCGCAGATGTTCGCCTTGAGCGGGTACGAGGTACTGGTCGCCGAACCTGATGCCGTACGTCGGCGTCAGATCGAGCAGTCCGGCATCTGTAACGTTTTCACCAAAGCACCCGTCGAAGATGCGAGTATCGCCGGTACGGTAGCGCTTGTTGTAGAGTGTTCCGGGCATGAGCAAGCGGTGTTGGACGCATGCCGGGTTGTGCAAAAACGGGGCGAAGTAGTATTAGTCGGCGTCCCCTGGCGTCGCCAGACGGATGCTTTTGCGCACGAACTGCTGTCGCTGGTCTTTCACAAGTACGCTGTGCTGCGCAGCGGTTGGGAATGGGAGTTGCCGCGGCATGCTGCCGACTTTAGCCCGCACAGCATCCATACCGGATTCGACACGGCACTTCGTTGGCTGGCGGATGGGCGCATCAGAACGGACGGGCTGATCACGCAAGCCGACCCGCGTGACGCACAACGCGCCTACCAAGATCTGCTGCATCGCCGGGCGGCGGGGCTGTTCACGGTCTTCGACTGGACACAGATCGAATCGAACAAGGACAACGATGGCCAACCAGCAGGTGCAGGCGGAGCTTGACAGCGAGCCTGACTTGTAACGTTGCCTGCCGTGATCAGTCGCCTTCAAGTTCGACATGCGTAACCATCTTTCCTCCCCACTGCAAACTTCTTGCCCGCGCATGCCTCCCCGTGTAAGCATCGTATAGAGATAAAAACACCGGGCACCTGGTTTGGAAATCAACGTGATGAAGGTTCCCATCAGGAGGGCTTGGCGTCACAGGGAGGCGAGGCGGCGTTCTTTCAGCAGGCAGTAGAGCACGGGGACCACGAACATGGTGAGGACTTCGATGAGCATGCCGCCGAAGACGGGGATGGCCATCGGGATCATCACGTCGGAACCCCGACCGCTGGAGGTGAGCACGGGCAGCAGGGCAAGGAGCGTGGTGGCGGTGGTCATCAGGCAGGGGCGAATGCGTCGGTGGCCGGCGGCCACGACGGCGTCACGGATTTCCGGGACGGTCTCCGGCTCACGTCGAGCAAAGCTCTGGTTGAGATAGGCGGTCATCACGACGCCATCGTCGGAGGCGATGCCGAACAGCGCGAGGAAGCCGACCCAGATGGCCACGCTAAGGTTGATGGGGTGAATCTGGAACAGGTCTCTCAGGTTGGTGCCGAGTATCTCCACATTCAGAAACCCCGGTTGGCCGTAGAGCCAGATGAGGATGAACCCGCCCGCCCAGGCCACGGCGATGCTGCTGAACACGATCAGCGTGACCGGAACGCGGCGGAACTGGAAATAGAGGATCAAGAAGATGGTGAAGAGGGCCAAGGGCAGCACCACCATCAGCGTCTTCCGGGCGCGCACCTGGTTCTCGTAGGTGCCCGCGAAGGCGTAGGTCACGCCGGGGGCAGGCCGAAACTTACCCTCGGTCTGCATCTGCCGGAGGTAGTCGCGGCAGGCTTCGACCACATCGACCTCGGCCACTCCGGGCTGCTTATCAAACGTGACATAGCTGACCAGTTGGGCGTCTTCGCTGCGGATGGCCATCGGGCCGCGCCGATAGACGGCGTCGGGATCGCGCAGGTTGGTGAGCTGTGACAGCGGGATTTGGCGCCCCTGGGGCGTGGGCACCAGGACGCGGCCCAGAGCATCCAAGTCCTGGCGTTGCTCGCGCGGGTAGCGGACGCGGACGGGGTAGCTTTCGCGACCCTCGACGGTGCGGGTGGCGATGCGACCGCCGATGGCGATCTCGATGATGTCCTGAATGTCCTGGACGTTGAGGCCGTAACGTGCCGCGGCTTCGCGGTCGGGGCGAATCTCCAGGTAGGGTTTGCCCACCAGGCGTTCGGCGGCTACGGTCGCGGATTCGACGCCGGGAGCGCGGCGGAGCAGGGTCTCCATCTGGAGGGCGGTTTGCTCGATGGCGGCGAGGTCCGGGCCGAAGACCTTGACGCCCATCGGGGCGCGCATCCCGCTCTGAAGCATCACGATGCGGGTGATGATCGGCTGGAGCTTGGGGGCGCCGGTGACGCCGGTTAACTTCGCCGCCTGGGTGATCCTGGCCCAGATATCGTCGGGCGTTCGCACCTCCGGGCGCCAGGCCCGCACCCGTTCGCCGTCGGCGTTGGTGGTGTACTCCGGCTTGAGGGTGATGATGGTCTCGACCATCGAGATGGGGGCCGGGTCGAGCGGGCTGTCGGCCCGGCCGAGCTTGCCGACCACCAGGTTGACTTCGGGCACGGTCTTGATCGCCTGGTCGAGTTGCTGCAACACGTCGAGCGCTTCGCCGAAGGAGGCGTGGGGCATGGTGGTGGGCATGTAGAGGAAGGAACCCTCTTCGAGCGGGGGCATGAACTCGCGGCCCAGGCCGGGGAACTTGATCGCCACGCGCTCCCAGAGGGTCTCACTGCCGTCGGCGTTGTCCGGCGGTTCCACGCCGAATAACGTGCCAAAGCCGAGCCAGATCACCAGACCCAGCAGAATCAGCAGGGTAGGGGCCGACAGCAGGAGCAGTTTGTGGTTCAAACACCACCGAAGCAGGCGCGGATAAACGTGAATCAGCAGATGAAATGCGGCCAGCAGCCCGGCCACGGGCAGGGCGATGAAGAACAGGCTTTTGAGGAGGTGCTGCTCCTGGCCCAACGGACGCCAGACCCCTGCCAGCAGCAGACCCACGAGAAGAATCACCAGCCAGCGAATCAGCGTTCGGCCATGCTTTGCCGGTGCCGGGCGGTCATTGCGGTGTCGCCGGATGAGCAGATGCGCTCCGGCGGGCACCACCGCCAAGGCGACCACCAGCGAGGCCATCAGCGCGAACACCTTGGTGAACGCCAGCGGACGGAACATCTTGCCCTCCGGCCCGGTCATCACGAAGACGGGCAGGAAGGCAACGATGGTGGTCAGTACCGCTGTGAGGATCGCCCCGCTGACCTCACTGGTTGCTCGAAACATGATGTCGAGGCGCCGTTCGTCGGGGGCGGCCTCGGCGAGGTGCCGCAAGATATTTTCGCTGAGGATAATCCCCATATCCACGATGACGCCGATGGCGATGGCAATGCCGGAGAGGGCCACGATGTTGGCGTCCACGCCAAAGGTCTTCATCGCAATGAAGCAGATGAGGATGGTCAACGGAAGCGCCGCCGAGATGAGCAGCGAGCTGCGCAGATGGCGCACCATGATCAGCACCACGATGACCGTAATCAGCACCTGCAAGGTGAGCGCCTCGGAGAGCGTGTCGAGCGTCTCGTAAATCAGGCCGGTGCGGTCGTAGAAAGGCACCACGGCGACATAGGAGGTGCGGCCGTCGGGCAGCGTCTTGTGGTGGCTTCGCAGCAGCCAATAGACGCCTTCGGCGTCCTGCCGCTGTTCGCCGAGGAGCGAGAGCCGGGTCTTGACCGCCTCGATGGCCGTGAGGGGATTCGCCCCGTAGCGCACCGTCACCACGCCGCCGACCGTCTCGGCCCCTTCTTTGTCCAACGCCCCGCGCCGCAGGGCCGGGCCGAGCGTGACGCGGGCTACGTTGCGGACGTAGATCGGCACATTGTCCCGCACGGCGACCACGCTGTTTTCCAAGTCGGACAGCTCCCGGACGTAGCCGACACCGCGCACGAAGTATTCGACCTTATTGATTTCGACCGTGCGGGCGCCGACATCGATGTTAGAGCGTTGCACCGCACGGAACACCTCGGTCAAGGTGACGCCGTGGACCCGGAGCGCGTCCGGGTCGGCGTCGATCTGGTACTCCTTGACGTGGCCCCCGACCGAGGCGACCTCGGCGATGGGCTTTTGCCCGCTCCGGTCGGACGCGGCCAGCAGGTCGTACTTGAGATACCAGTCCTGCACGGTGCGCAGCTCGTGCAGGTCCCAGCCGCCGGTCGGTTCGCCGTGCTCATCGCGGCCTTCGAGCGTGTACCAGAAAATCTGGCCGACCGCGGTGGCCTCCGGCCCGAGTTGCGGCGTCACGCCGTCCGGCATTCCGGCGGGCAGGCTGTTCAAACGGGTGAGCAACCGATTGCGGGCCGTGTCCAGACCGACGCCCTCCTCGAAAATAATATAAATCGATGAAAAACCGAACATCGAGGTGGAGCGGACCGACTGGACGCCGGACACCCCCAGCAACGAGGAACTGAGCGGGTAGGTGATGCGATCCTGAACGTCCTGGGGCGAGCGGCCCGGCCACTCGGTGAACACAATCTGCTGGTTCTCACTGATGTCCGGGATGGCGTCCACCGGCACCGGCGAGCGCGGCAGCGGACCCAAGTCCCAGTCGAACGGAGCGACCATCAGGCCCCAGGCCACTACCAGCAGCAGAAACAGAAAGACCACCAGCTTCTGTTCCAGGCAGAACCGAATCACCCGGTCGAGCAC
>CAZBCO010000225.1:0-7368 GCA_964490295.1 uncultured Planctomycetota bacterium | reverse complement strand
CGGTGTGCTGGCTCTTTGCATCCTCTTCTCCGCGTCCGCCCGGGGCGACGACTACGAACTGGAAGTGGGCAAGACCACCGAGGTGGTGCTGCGCCTCGTGAACCACAATCCGCTGGCCATGAAGAACCTGCGCCTGCACGTCCACCACTATGCCGACTGGCTGGACATCAAGTTTCCGCAGTCCGTAGCTCCGACGGTGGACAAGAAGGCCCGAACCGCGGTGATGACCATCGCCGAGGTTCCAGCCAAGGGCCAGATGGAGGTGCGGCTCCGCCTGGAGATCGCCAAGAAGGCCCCGGTCGGCGGGCTGTCGGTGATGTTCTTCAAGCTGTGGAAGAACGATGAGAACCCCGGCCAGGGCGAGGCGAAGAAACAGAAGACGCCCGACGACCTCGGCACGGCGGGCTGGCGCTCCTGGGAGATGGATTACAGCCTGCGCGTCGCCACCGCCGAGGTGGCTCGCAAGCCGACAGATATCGAGTGGCACCTGGTCGATGCCCGCCGGGGCAGCGAAAAAAACGAAGTCAATCTCACCGTCACCAACGCCGGCAAGAACACCACGCTGACCAACATGAAGGTCTTCGCCTTCTCGATGCGCGGCCTGACCAAGACGGGCAAGGCCACCGCGGGCAAGGAGACCGAGGTGCGCCGCGTCGAGGGCCTCAACGTTATCGGCCCCGGAGCGGCCGGCACGTTCCAAGTCCCCTTCTCGGTCAACAAGACCGCCCAAAAGGGCGACACCGATACCATTCAGGTGGTGGTGCAGTCTTCGACGCTGGGGGCGCACCCCAACCCCTGGAACCCGATCATCCTGGTAAACGTGGCCCCGCCGGACAACGGTCTGCCCGGCAACTTCGAGGCGCAGCTTTTCTACAACCTGCCGCCGACCAAGAACACCAAGGCGACGCTCAATCCCGACGCCTGGTTGCCGGTGCCCAAGGGCACCAAGGTGACCGTCGCCCAGGTCTATTCGATGCGCGGGGCGGGCGGCGCCGAAAAATACGTCGAGCAATTCATCGGATACGGCCATGTGGTGGACGACACCGGCTATGTCCGATGCCGCATCGCGCCGGTCAACGAGCCGGTGCTGCGGCTGCGCATCGTGGTGGACACCATCGCCAACGTCATCGACCTCAAATACCGCGATGGCGAGAAAGAGATCATCGAGAGCTTCCGCGTCAAGCCGGCCCGTGCCGCGGTCACGCCCTTCGGCAAGCGCACCTGGCGTAACATCTCGCACACCTTCCGCGCCCGCACCGAAACCGAGGCGTCGGTCATCCGCACCCGCAAAGGCCCGGACGGCAAGGAGACCACGGAGAAGACCCGCATGGTGCGTATTCTTCCGGGCCAGGAGCACAACTTCATCGCGGGCGAAGACTTGGGCATCAAGAAAATCCTCGTGCCCTACTACGGATACGAACGCGACCTCGACCCCAAACGCGACCGAGGCATTCTGATCAAATGGGAGGGCGAGCTTTCGACCGGGGGGCACATCAACTACTTCGCCGGCGATGCGATGCCGCTGGTCGATTACCTCGCCGGACAGCATCAGGCTTACGACCAGGAGCTGGTCGCCCAGACGAACCTGCCCGGCCTGTACTACCACAACCACAATGAACTGCTGCACGTACTCAGTGCTCTGGTTCGTGCCCAGGAATACCTCACGCGGCTGGATTTCTTCGACCCCACGACCCCGGTGCTTCAGGCCGCCGACGCCAAGCCCTGGACGCCGCCGGTTCTGCCCGGGGTCATCGCCTACTGGCGCAAGGGAGCGGCCATCCAGGGCGGCGAGACCGGTTACGCGCTGCGCGACGACGGCACCTGGCGGCTGGTCATTCAGAACATACCCGAAGACCCCGACGAACGAGATATCGGCTTGGTGCTGCGCGGCTTCGGGGCCGCCGTGCGCCGCAAGTTCTTCAAACCGACCGACGAAGACCCCGCCGAGCAGAAGGCCCCGCGCTACGAGTACTACCAGCGCACCACGCTGCGCAAGGCCTGGGAGCAGGGCTTCGACATCTTCTTCGCCGCCTGCGTGCTCGACAGCCCGGACATCCGCAACGAATTCGCCGAGCAGGCGGTGGACCGTAAGAACCGCTCGGTCAACCTGCAAGAAGTGCTGGACCAAGCCAGGCGAGCGACGGGCGACCGCGTGTACGAGCCAAACGCACGGCGACTTCGTGGGGCGGACAACCCGGTGGCGGTGGCCGCCGGACTGTGGCGAGCCGCCCAGGTCTTCCCCCGCGAGAGGTTTCTCTCCCGCTTCCTCTGGGCCGGCGGCGGCAGCGTCGCCGAGCTGGTGCAGTTCGCCGCCGACAACCACCCCGACCTGCTCAAGGACCTGGCCGCGCTGGGCCTCTGCCCGTGGGTCGAGCGCTGGCCGCCGGCCTCCGCCGGGAACGACGGCGTCAGCCCGCAAGTGGTCAAGGTCGTCTGGCATCCGAACGATGTGCTGGCCAAGGGCAAGCCCAAAGCCTGGATCGTGCTCAAGGCCGGGGCCGACGGCAAGGCCATCAAGCTCCCGCTCAAGGGCAAGGGCAGCGGACGCGGAGCCATCGCCTACGACTTCGGCGAAGCCCGCAACCACGCCGAGGGCAACGCCCAACTCGGCATCGACTGGGTCAACGGCCAGAAATGCTACTGGACCGTGGAGACCGAGTTCGACAAGGACTACCGCTTCACCTGGCCCGATCAGGAATTCGTGGCGACGCTCCCCTCGGTCGATCCGCGCAACCAGCGCCGCATCGTCAACCTGTCCCGGCCGGACATCGCGGACGGCAACCGCCTGGACTTCGGGGCGGGTTCCGTGACCGGCAATGCCTACGCGACTCCGAACCGCATCAGCAGCATCCTCGGCGGACGCGAGGTGCTCGGCGGGGCGGTCTATCGCGTCGGCCTCGAACCCGGCGCCCGGTTCGTCAAGCCGGTCAAGCTCCGGCTCGGCTGGCTCAAAACCCAAGACCCCGGCGACGGCACGCCCGGCATCTATCATCTCGATACGGCAACCGACACCTGGCGCCTGGTGGGCCGGACCCGCGACGGCGACCGGCACGTCACGGCGATGATCGACCAGCCCGGCTCCTATGCGCTGATGGTGGATCGCCGCCCGCCGGGCTTCACCGAGGCCTTCGCCGCGCCCAACCCCTTCCCGCACGAGTTGGACAACGCGACCTGGACGCTGCGCACGATGCTGTCCGACCCCGCCGTGGTCACGGTGCGAATTGAGGACGGAACGGGCAAGCCGGTCAAGACGCTGCTGCAAGAGGCCGAGCAACCCGCCGGGGAGCTGACCGCAAGTTGGGACGGCACCAATGCTGCCGGGCAGCGCGTCCCGGATGGCACGTACACCTGGCGGCTGCTGGCCCGCGATGCGTCGAAGCGTGCGGCCGCCCCGGCCACCGGCCACGTGGTGGTTTACAACGGAGCGATGGGCAGCGTTCGAGGCAAGGTAACACAGACGCGACCGGGCGACGACCCGCCGCGTATCGAGGCCGTCGGCCACAGCCTCGCAGCGAGCAGCGAGGATGACGGCTCCTTCTGGCTCATCGGCCTGCCGCCGGGCAAGCACACGCTCCGCATCGTGGCCGAGGGACACTTTGACGAGGTTCGAAAAATCGAGATACGCGACGCCGGGTCCGAGGCCGCCCTCCCGCCCGTCGCCCTCTCCCACCTCGCTCTCCAGAAGCTCCGCGCCTCGTCGGAAGTCTTCACGCCCAACGGCGACGGCGAGCGCGACTATGTGGGCCTGCACTTCGAGATGACACGCTCCTGCCCGATGGATATCCTGGTGTTCGACGCGAACAACGAGCCGGTCGCCGTGCTGCAACAGAAGAAAGCCATGCCGGTCGGCGACGCCGTCGCGTTGTGGCAGGGCCGCGACGACGAGAAGGCCGATCTGCCCAGCGGATGGTACACCGTCCGGTTCGTGGCGCACAGCTCCAGAGAGCGCCTTCCCCAAGGCGAACTCAAGGTATTGCTCGACCGCGGCCTGGTACAGAACGCCCACGCCTTCCCCCACACCTTCTCGCCCAACGGCGACGGGTTCGATGACGAGTTGGAGATTGGTTACACCCTGGAGAGCAAGGCCACGGTCACGCTCCGCCTGCTGCGCAAGGACGGCTCGGTGCTCAAGGTGCTGGCCGAGAACGTGGAGCAGGAACCGGGCTGGCTCACCCTGCGGTGGGATGGGCGCGGTCAGGACGGCGAGATCGTGCCCGACGGCAAGTACGACTTCGAGATCCGTCCGAAGTATCCGACCGGTCACGAGTCGATGGTGGTCAAAGAGGAGTTCATCGCCGACGCCCGACCGCCGGAAATCACCGACGCCCAGCCGGTCAACGGCAGCACCATCCACACCGGAATGCCCGTGGTCTCGGCGAAAATCGTCAGTGCGCTCGATGACATCGACCCCAGCCAATTGAAGTTCAAAATCAACGAACACACCGTGCTGGCCGATTCATTCGACCGAAAGACTGGCGTATTTTCGTTCAAGCCCAAGACCTCGCTGGGCGAGGGCCTGCACATCGCCATCGCCTATGCCCAGGACTGGGCCGGCAACTTCGCCCCGCCGCAGGCCGTTTCCTTCAAGATCGATCTGGGCGAGAAGGACAAGAAGTTCTTCGACAAGACCAAGCCCGAGGTGCTGGAGCTGACGCCGGCCAAAGACGCCACGGTGTACACCCCCACCCCGCTGATCACCGCGCGGGTGCGCGACATCGACGGCGGGATCGACGAGAAGAACGTGGTCATCCACATCAACGGCCAGCGCGTGGCCAACGCGGTGCGCAGCTTCATCCCCGGCAAGTCGGGCAAAGCCTGGGACTGGTACAGCTACGAGAAGGCCATCGTGCTGTACGACCCGTTGGAGGGCGATATCCGCTACGTGCCCATCGAGCCGATGAAGGAAGGCAAAAACCATATTACGGTCGAGGTGATGGACCGCAGCGGCAATCGTTCCAAACGTGTGGAGACCATCTTCAACGTAGTCATCGACAACGATCCGCCCACGGTGAGCGACCTGCGCCCGGCCAACAATGCCACCCTGGCGCGGTCTGAGGTGACGGTCACCGCGACACTGGCTGACGCGGGCCGAAGCGGCTTGGCCGAGGACACCCTCCGCCTGACCGTCAACGGCGAGCCAATCGACCTGGCGACAACGGGTATGACCTTCGACGCCAAGACCGGGAAACTAAGCGTCCCCCTGCCCCGCCCCCTGCGCCGCGATGCCCAGCATGTGATTCAACTGACCGTCCGCGACCGCGCGGGCAACCTCTCGAAACCGGCGGCCACCATCTTCAACATCGTCGAAGACGGCGACAGCCCGCGTATCGATGTGCTCTCGCCCGCCCGCCTGAGCGTGCATCGCTCCGGCGAGCCGGTGCTGTTCGCCGCGGCGGTGTATGACATCGGCCGCAGCGGGGTGGACCCCGACCGGGTCGAGCTGGCCCTCAACGGCCGGCCCATTCCGAAGGACGATCTGGGCACGCCAACTATTGAGGGCTATCTGCTCAGCCGCGACCTGTTGAGTTATCGTTTTGAGGGCTTGAAGGCCGGGCGCCATGTGGTCACGCTGAAACTGGCCGACCGGGCGGGCAACCCCGCCCCCGATGTGGTCTGGCCGTTTGAGGTGAAGTAAACATCTGCCGAGGAGCTGTGATGAAACGCACCCTGATCTCCCTGTTGGGCTTGGCGGTCGTGCTGGCCGCCGCCCAAACGAACGCCGCCGAACGCGACACCCACGAACCAAACAACGCCCCTGCGCAAGCCGCGCGGGCCGAGTCCGGCAAGACACTCCGGGCCGCCATCGCCCCGGTGAAGGATGTCGATGTTTTTGCCATCGACGTACCCAAGCCCGGCTATGGCTTGCTCGAAGTGATGGTGAGCGACGTGCCGGCGAACATCGCCCCCAAGATCAAACTGCTCGACCCCGAACAGAAAGCCATCGCCGAACAGCGACGACCACGCGGCACCTCGCTGTTTCACCGCGTACAAGTCGAAAAGCCCGGACGCTATTTCGTGGCCCTGAGCGACGCCTCCGGAGCCCAGACATCTCCCGACGCGATGGCCGTGACCATCACCTTCCGTCCCATCGACCGGAGCTTCGAGCCGAACGAAACCCCGGAGCAGGCCACGCCCCTGGCCTTCGGCAAGGCGATCCGGGCCGCGATCTTCCCGAAGGCAGATATTGACGTCTACAAGCTCACCGTGCCCGCCCCCGGCTATGGACTGGTCACGGTGCGGCTGGTCGGCGGCGACCGCCCTCCCGTCATCAGCCAGATCGATGCCGAGGGCAAAGAGGTCTACCAAGGCACCCGGCGCCAGATCGGCAACGAGATGCTGATGGTGCTTGCCACCCGGCAACCGGGCGAGATTTTCCTGCGGGTGTCGGGCACCGGCGGCTTCGGCTATGGCAACGACCGGGGCCAGCCCTATGAACTGACCGCCGAGTATGAGCCGGCGGGCGGAGCAGGCGAACCCAACGACGACGCCAAGACCGCCACGCCCGTCAAGCTCGGCGAACCTGTCGCCGGGCGGTTCTTCCCCGCCGACGATAAGGACTTCTATCGGGTGGAAATCCCCCGCCCGGGACTTGGCATCATCGAGGTGGTCGTCACCGATGTCCCGGAGCCGATCTGCCCCCAGATTCAGCTTTTCGATGCCAACCAGAAGGCGCTCGCATCGCTCCAGCGCGGGTTCGGCTCCGAGCTGCGCTTCCGCCATCCGGTGCGCGAGGCCGGGGCCTATACCTTTGTGCTGCAAGCCGGGAGCTACGGCGAAGACGGACGGTGGAGCCAGGGCAGTGCGTCCCAGTCGGAGCAGTCCTACAAGATGGTCGCCCGGTTCATTCCCGTCAACGACTCCAGCGAGCCGAACGACACGCACGACACGGCCAAAGTGATAGAGGTCGGCCAAGCGGTGCAGGCCACGCTCTTCCCCCGCAGCGATGTTGATTTCTATAAGTTCACGCTGCCGGCCACTCAGCGCGGCGTGCTGCGTATCCAGGCCGGCGGGTTCAACGACATGTTCGCTCCCATCCTGCGGCTGCACAACGCGGCCAAGCGCACGATCAAGTCGGTGCAGGTTGACCGCAACCAGCCCGCTGTGCTGACCGCGTTCCTTGGCGAGGGCGGCGACTTCTATGTCGAGGTCCGCGACCGCAACTACCACACCGCCTCCGCCGAGCCGTACACGCTCAAAGTCGCTTTTCAGGCCGCGCCTGGAACGGAACCGAACGATAAGATCGAAGAGGCAACCGCCATTCGCTTCGGCCAGGAACACGAGGCGGCCCTGTTCCCCGGCAACGACGTGGACTTCTTCAAGGTGGACATCGCCCAGGCCGGGCCGGTACGCATCCGGGTCGGCGACTTC
>CAZBCO010000224.1:0-14188 GCA_964490295.1 uncultured Planctomycetota bacterium | reverse complement strand
GGCGTCGCCGTCCGGCTCGACCGTCAGGCCGTGGTGCGTGACGGCTTTGATCTCGCCGAGAAACTCGTGGTGTTCGCCGATCCGCTCGCCGTAAGCCGTCGCACGGAGCTCCACATCCGACAGGCTCGACACTGCGATGTGGTGGGTCACGAACCGGTCGACCTCCAGCCGGAAGAGCAACTCCGACAGGAGCGCCGCCAGCAGCGTGGCCTGGTCATCGGCCTCGACGCTCACCGGCATGGCCTCGCCCGGAGCGACGCTGTCGGCATCGACCAACAGCGACATCATCCCCAAGGCGGCGTTGGCGAACAACTCAGGAAGCGTCCGGCCCCGTGCGACAAGGCCCACATCTGCGGTATGCTCCACAATCTCAAACGGCTTCATTCTGCCCTCCAAACCATGTCATACCACGCTTCTAAAATAAAATCAAGTTGGATGAGTCGCTTGCACAGGCGGCGAATTTATGTTAACCTCTGAGCACACATGATCCCCGGCACTGTCCGGCGATGCAGTGTCATAATGTTAATGGAGAGCAATACTAATGGCAAAGAAGCACAGTGGGCAACCATGGTGGAAAACCGAGGGAGTCTTCGACGGGCCGGTACCGCACGAGCCGATGTCGTTTATGCGGCGTCGTGGCGGGTGCCACGAGGACGTCGAGGCGATGCTTGAAGACCGCTACAGCGAGGCCTCGGCACGCCGCCTCGCCGAGCAGGGATACAACTACGCCGAGTTTCAGTTCTTCAAAGGCCTGGGCCTGAAGGCCGAGGCCTACGAAATGGAGAAGTTCACCAAGCCATTCATCCAATGGTTGCACAAATACGGCGTCCGGGCGGGTGTTTATACTCAGTGGGGCAGCCTGTTCACCGAGACCTTCTTTCAGGAATATCCCGAAGCTCGCGAATGGGTTCAGGTGGACCCCGACGGCAAGCCGGTGGAATACGGCGATGTGATCCACCAGTATTTCCGCTGGCGCGGCTGTCCCGGCAACCCCGACTTCATTAAGTTCATCAAGGATGTCTGTCGGCTCGCCATCAACGAATTCAATGTGGACGTGGTCTATTTTGACAACATGTGCCTGTTCGAGCGGCACGATACGCTGTGTTACTGTGCGCAGTGCCAAAAAGGCTTTTTAGCGTATCTGAAGGCGAAGTTTCCCACGCCGGAATCGAGCTGGGAGCGCTTCGGCTTGTGGAGCGTGGACAACATCACCCCGCCGCCGTTCAAGCCCTGGAGCGACTGCACCGAGAAACCGCAGCCGATTATCGACCCGGTGATTCAGGAATTCATCGAGTTCCGATGCGAGCAGTTGGCCGACGCCTGGCACGAAGTGGGGCAGTATATCAAGAGCGTCAAGCCCTCGGTCGGCTTGATGGGCAACCCCAGCTTCCCGCGCAAGTACAACGAACGGCTGACCAGCGCCATTGACTTCTGGCGGCTTCGGAAGACCGAGGCGTTTTACTATATGGAAAACGCGGTCGCTCCCCAGGGCGTCCGCGAAGGGGCGATCTCGTCGAATGTTCCGGGCTATCGTTATGGTCGGGCCTTGGATATCACCTTCGTGCCCTGTGGTTGCAGCCCGGTACCGGGTCTGGATTTCGCCGAGTGTCTGGCCTTCAACAACGGGAGCGGGGAGTTCGGTCACGGACATGAGGCCCTCTTCGAGTTCTTCAAGGAACACAAGGAGACGTTCTACCGCGGGGTCGAGCCGGCGGCGGACGTGGCGGTGCTTCGGCACGATGTCTCGCTCACCTGGCGCTGGCATGAGGCCTTTACGGTGATGGCTCAGGCCCAGCAGCAGTTGCTTTGCGGCGGGGTTCCGTGGATGCCGCTCTGGGGTCAGCAGTTGTTCGATGGCACGCTGGGCCGCTACCGGGTGTTGGTGGTGCCGGGCTGCGCCTGCCTGAGCCGCGACGAGGCCGCCGCGGTGTTCCGGTTTGTCGAGGAGGGCGGCACGGCTGTTCTTCTCGAAAACGCCGGCACCCACAGCGAGTTTCACGAGCAGATTACCAACTGGCGGTTCGCCCCGTTGTTCGAGTCGGTCGCCGATCCGGAGGGGTTCAAGATGACCTACCTCGGCCGGTACGGCTCCGGCACCTTCGCCAACCGAAAAAAGATGGTGGCGGAGTTCGGCAAGGGCAAGGCGATTTATCTGCCACAGGTTCGCAAGCAGCGCGACGTGATGGAGAGCTACAAGGAGCTCGGCGGCTACAACGGCCTGCAACATCTGGTCTTGCCGCCCAAGTGGAAGGCGCTTCCGAACGCGGTGGTCGGCACCGGTCAGGTTGGCATCCGCGTCGATGGTCCGGAGACGCTGTTCTGCGAGGTCCTGCGCAAGACGGAGACCGGAGCACTCTTTGTCCATCTGGTGAACTACGACGCCAAGCCGGTTCCGCCGGGTGCGAGCGTTCTGGTGTCCGAGCCGGACGGCAAAACCGCCACGTTGTATCTGCCGGACAAGACCCGCGAGGGCAAGCCGGTGAAGCTGGTTCGCCCGAAGGAAAAGGGCCAGAAGGCGGCGAAGATCAAGTTGCCGGCGTTCCGCCGCTACGCCCTGCTGGTGATAGAATAACGCTTATCTCGCGTCATCCGTGAATACGGGCGTGGTTGACAATGCCGAGGAAGAACCTTCGATGAAGGGACGGCAACGCTTACTGACGTTATGCCTGGTGTTTGCGGCGTCCTGGGCTTCTGCGGCGGAGCTCTTGCCTGCTCGGGATGCCCTTCGGGCAGACCGTCCGCGTCTGCTGCTGCGTCCGAAGGACACGCCCCACGCGGTCTCGCTGGGGCAGCTTAAGGCGCTCGAACGCGATGCGGACTTCAACAAGATGCTCGCCCAGCTCAAGGGACTGAACCACGCCGCGGCCCAGGCGATGGTCTGGCTGTTGACCGGAGACGAGGCCGCCGCCGAGAAGGCTATCGAACGCATGGCCCGCTATGACGCGGCCAAAGGCAAGGGCGATGCGTTCGAGGTCTATTTCCGGTTCCGCGAGTTCGCCTTGGCCTACGACTGGCTCTACCATCATCCGAAGTTCACCCCGGAGCGCCGTGCCGAGATTCGGAAGAGCCTCAAGCCCCTGGCCGACAAGGGGATGAAGATCAGCGACGACCATCTGTTCCACAACTACGTCTGGATGTCGGCGGGCGGCGTCGGCCTGTGGGCGCTGGCCACCGCGGGCGACGATGCCGAGTCCGATGCCCTCTACGACCAGGTGCGTGAACGGTTTAACCAGCGCCTCTTTCCCGGATGCCGCTTCATGGCCGGGCTGCCGGGCGATGCCATCGGCTACTGGGCACACTACGTTTTCAGCCCCGCCGCGTTGGTGCTGCTGGGCGCACAAAGCTCGTCCGACAGCGCCCTGCCGGCCGCGCCGGCCAAGAGCGATCCGTGGCTCACGGCCCAGTTCCAGACCGTCATCCACAGCACGCTGCCCGACCTCCGCTTCTTCCCGGTGGGCGACTTGCAGAGCGGGCCCAACGGCAGCGTCACCCACGAGATGGCGGGCGTGATGGCCGGGATGAGCTGGGCGTTGAAGTCCCCCCAGGGGGCGTGGTTCGACCGGAAGATCGCCGACCGGCGCGGGCTGGGCCGCTTCTACGGCGACACCGCGATATTCTATTTCCTCTATGCCCGCCATTTGCATGCCGAGCCGGCCGAGCCGGCCCTGTCGTTCTTCACCGGCAGCCGTGGGGCGGGGCAATGGATGGCCCGAAGCGGCTGGGACGACGACGCCACCTGTGTGGCCTTCCGCTGCACCGATTTCTACGGCAACCATCTGCATTTTGACCAAGGCTCGTTCACCATCTACCGCCGCGGTCTGCTTGCGGTCGATCCGCCCCTCTACCGCAAGGTGCACGGCGGGCAGGAGAAGACCGAGTTCCACAACACCCTGTTGATCGACGGCCAGGGCCAGCGGCGGGCCAAGGGGCAATGGTTCAAGACCGTCGAGGCTTTTGATGCCGCACGGACGGACAAGGGGCTGGAAACCGGGAACATCCTCTATCATAAGAAGCAGGACGATTGGGCCGCGGTGGCCGGCCAGTTCGCCAAAGCCTATCCCGACGGGCTGGTGCGCAGCGCGGTCCGGCATCTGCTCTTCCTGCGGCCCAGCACCGTCGCGGTGTTCGACGTCCTGGAGATTCCCCACGGCGAAAAGCCCAGAAAGGTCCAATGGCTGCTCCAGCTTCCGGGCGAGCCGCGCGGCCAATGGGGCGTCATCGCTTCCACCACGGGCAAGAGCTGGATTCGATGCACCCCGGTCTATCCCGGCCCCATCACCCCCAAGGTCGAGCTGACCAAGATGAAGACGCATCGGGCCACCTACACCTACGAGCTGCGGGGTGTGCTCATGCTGGTGCATGTCATCGACGTCGGCGACGGCAACCGGCTGGCTCAGGCCCCGAAGTTTGCGACCCGGCGTGACCAGGACGGCCTCCACCTCACCATCGGCGACCGGCGATTCGTCCTCTCCCCGGGCCGTCGCGGCCAGGTCAAGGAATGGGAGCGTGGCCAATAACCGCCCCGTCGGCGACTGCAAGATGATGCAGGTCGCATGGGTTTTTTGAGCTTCGAGAGAGATACCTTGCAGAAGGAGAGCGCCATGAAGCATCTCTATGGCTTGCGGCTCGGATGGGTGGCGGCGTTGGTTCTGGCCGGAGCGCCCGCGGCCTTCGCCCGTGAACAGGACCCCCAGCGGTTGCTCGCCAAGGCCCAGCCGCCGAAGGGCCGACCGTTTGCCGGGGCCGGATACATGGCCCCCTACGAACGGGTGCTGGACCACGGCGACCTGGTGCTGGTGGGCAAGCTGACCCAGGTGCAGTTGGCGGGGACGCGGCAGAGCGAGAGGGTTCCGGGGCGGTTTGATCTCGATGTCGAGCAGGTGCTCAAGGGCGAGCACAAGGGCAAGCAGGCCACCGTTCATTTCGGCGGTGCGGGGCCGTGGGATGTGCGGTCCGGCCGGCGCGTCGCCCTGATCTGTATCCGGGCTGATGACGGGCGGCTCATTCTGGCGGGCGATCCGAACGAGGGCGGCGGGTTTGTCCGCGAAGGCCCCGAGCTTATCTCGCGGATGACCCGGGCCGCCGCCGACCCGCAGAAGGGCTATCAGTCCAAGGACCCCGCCGTCAAGCTCAGCTCCGCCTATCGCCTGGCGATGGCCTACGCCGTCGCACCGGCCGGGCAGAAGCCCGCCCTGCCGCCCGACCTCATCCCCACGCTCATCGACGGGCTGTATCCGCACGGCAAATGGCGCGGCACCAACGTCAACGCCGCCGCCCGCGACGCGCTCAATGTCCTGCTGGATTGCAACATCACGATGATGTGGCTCTACTCCGTCTACCACGGCACCGGGCGACGCACGCAGCACGCTGACACCGTCCGCTTCGCCTGGGCGCGCACCGTCAAGCGGGTCAAGAATCTGCGCACCGGGCCGCCGGTTGAGCGGTCGAAAATCGGCCGGCAGATTCACGAGCGACGCCTGCGCGAGGCCCGCGAGGTCCTGCCCAAGCTCATCCACGAGGACGAAATCGAGCGGCAGAAAGCCGCGATGAGCATGGTCTCGCTCGATGAGCCGCATTACCAGGTGCTGGCCGAGGGGCTGACCCACGAGAACGCCGCGATTGTCCGAGCCTGCCGCGACATCCGGCGGCGGCTGTTCGAGGAGCAGGCACGAACTAACCCCCTCAACAGCAGCTTCGACCCCGCCATTGCCCAGGCTTTCATCCCCGTCGAAGCCGACGAAAAGCCGGAGCAGGACCCGACGATGGATTGACCGCCCCGCACTGATCCACCGGAGAACCGTTACGATGCACACCTATGTCGGATGTATCCCTTGTTTCATCAGCCAGACGCTGGAGGCCTCGCGCCTCGCGTCCCCCGACCCCGCGATCCACGAGCAGGCGCTCCGCTTCGCGCTGCGCACGGTGGCCGAGATGGACATGTCCACGCCGCCGCCCGCCATGGCCGCGGTCATCCATCGCGTCATCCGCGACCTGTCCGGCGTCGCCGACCCCTACGCCGAGGCCAAGCGCGGGTTCAACCAGTTCGCCCGGTCGCTCGAACCCCGGCTGGCCGAGCGTATCCACGCCTTGCCCGACCCGCTGAACGCGGCGATCCACCTCGCGGCCGCGGGCAACATCGTCGACCTCGGCGTCAAGTCGCAGCTCAACACGCAACAGGTCGGGGCGGCCATCGAAGCGGCCTTCGACGCGCCGCTGGACCCCGCCGACCTCGCCGAGTTCCGAAGCGCGGTGCATCAGGCCCGCCGCATCCTCTACCTCGGCGACAACAGCGGCGAGATCGTCTTCGACCGGATGCTCATCCAGCAGTTCATCGCCGACGGTGTGGACGCGGGCAAAATCACCTTCGCGGTGCGGGGCGGGCCGATCATCAACGACGCGCTGATGGCCGACGCCGTCGATGCCGGGCTGACCGGCCTGGTGGAGGTCATCGACAACGGCGACGACGCGCCCGGCACCATCCTGGCCCGGTGTTCCGACGCCTTCCGCGAGCGGTTCGCCCAGGCCGACCTGATCATCAGCAAGGGGCAGGGGAATTACGAGACGCTCAGCGATGTCGCCCAGCCGGTGTGGTTCCTGTTGAAGGTCAAGTGTCCGGTCATCGCCGAGGACGTCGGCTGCCCCCTGGGCACGCTCATCCTGCGCCGCAAGGCTCCGGCCAAGGGGTAAGCCTGAAGCCGTGTGCCGCCCCTACGGGGCTTGGCCTATTGGCTCGACAGGTTTCCCGGCCCTCACGGGCCGGGCTACAATGTATCGGCCCTACGGGCCTGTCCAAGCACCAGCCCCCGGAGCCGCAACGCGGCGACACATTTTAGCCCAGGGCGTTAGTCCTGGTGGAAAGGCACGCCCCAAAGTCCCAAGCCCCGCAGGGGCGGCACATCGGTGCCCATCGAATGGCTTGCGGCGCGATTGCGACGCTGCCCCGCCGGAACTACGTCGCATCGGAGCCGCAACGCGGCGACACATTTTAGCCCAGGGCGTCAGCCCTGGTGGAAAGGCATGCCCCAAGGTCCCAAGCCCCGCAGGGGCGGCACATCGTTGCCCATCGAATGGCGGGATGCCATTCCGCGTGCCGCCTCAAAAAACATTCGTTTGCGGCGCGATTGCGACGCTGCGAATCGCATGGCATAATGGGGCGGGCTTTCGGAGCGGGGCCGTTCGAACGGATTCCCCAGCGGTGCCGCACAATAACTGAGGAGCACATGGCCGGCATCATTCTGAAAAAACGGCGGGCGATGCCCTTCATCTATCGCCACCCCTGGGTCTTCTCCAACGCGATCGCCCGCGTGGACGGCGCATGCGCCAGCGGCGACGTGGTCGAGGTGCGCGGCGACCGGGGCGACTTCATCGCCCACGGGCTGTTCTGCGCCGACTCGCAGATTACCGTGCGGCTGCTCTCCTGGAACGAGGCCGAGGTGGTCGACGAGGCCTTCTTCCGCCGTCGTGTGGCCGAGGCCGTCGCCATGCGGCAGCGTGTGCTGCCGTTGTCCGAGGCCCAGACCGCCCGCCGACTGGTCTTCAGCGAGGGCGACGGCCTGCCGGGGCTGATTGTGGACCAATACGCCGATTGGCTGGTCGTCCAGTTGCTTTCGTTCGGCCTTGACCGCCGCCGCGAGGTGATTCTGGACGCTCTCGAAGCGGCACTTCGCCCGAAGGGCATCTATGAACGCAGCGACGTCGCCGTCCGCAAGAAGGAGGGCCTGGATCAGCGCACCGGGACGCTGCGGGGCGAGGACCCGCCCGGCCGCTTGACCATCCGCGACGGCGGGGTGGCCTTTGAGATCGACCTGCGCACCGGCCAGAAGACGGGCCACTATCTCGATCAGCGCGACAACCACGCCGCGGTGGCGCGCCTGGCCGGAGGGCGGCGCGTGCTCGACCTGTTCTGCTACTCCGGCGGGTTCGGCCTGGCCGCCTCGCTGGCCGGAGCGAGCGAGGTGATCTGCGTCGATTCGTCGGAGCGGGCGCTCGACCTCGCCCGGCGCAACGCCGAGCTGAACGGCTGCGGCCCGATGACCTTCGCCTGCGGCAAGATCGGGGCGTGGATGCGCACCCAGCCCGACGGGGGCTTCGGTCTGGTGGTGCTCGACCCGCCGGGCTTCGCCAAGTCGTCCTACGACGTTGACCGGGCGCTGTCGAGTTACGCCGAGCTTTACGCCTCGGCGATGCGGCTGTTGGAGCCGGGCGGAGTGCTGGCCGCCTGTTGCTGCTCGCAGCATATCGCCCCCCAGCAGGTGCTTCGGGCGTTGAACGCCGCGGGCGTCGCCGCCGACCGGCATGTCCGCGTGCTGGACATGCGCGGCCAGCCGCCGGACCATCCCGTCGCCGCGAATTGTCCGGAGACCGCGTACCTCAAGAGCTTTCTCTGCGACATTGGCTGAGTCGGCTGAACGCGGTGCCGGAGCGGACGATAAGCTGAAGAAGGGGCGACGGCAGAGGGAAACCCCAGGGCGAGGAGGATGACGGTGGACGTGGTGAAAATCAATCGGCGGTTGGCCATTCCGATGGACGAGCTGGCCTTGTCCGCGACGCGGAGCAGCGGGCCGGGCGGGCAGAATGTCAACAAGGTGGCCACGCAGGTGATGTTGCGCTTCGACGTGGCGAACTCGCCCTCCCTGACCGAGTGGCAGCGCTCGCGGATTCTGTCGCGGCTGAGGAACCGCATCACCACCGACGGCGAGCTGGTGCTGACCTCCCAGGAACATCGGACGCAGCGGGCCAACCGTGCCGCGGCGGTGGAGCGATTCGCCGAGCTGCTGAGCGAGGCGCTGCGGCAGCCCAAGCCCCGCAAAAAGACCCGCCCCACCAAGGCGTCCGTCGCCCGCCGCCTCGAATCCAAACGAAAACGCAGCCAGAAGAAAAGCTCGCGGTCCGCCCGATTCCCCATCGACGAGTGACCGTTTCTGAACGGTCGAGCGGGCTACATCCAGTCCCGCGCGAAGAAGAGATGACCGGGACAGCGGCAGCCGGACGATCCGAAGTGCGGCACGGCGATATCGAAGAGTCGCGCCAGCTCGGACGCCAGCGCGCATTCGGTGGCTTTGGGGCCGGGGCAGAGCAGGGCACCGAGCAGCGTCGCGTGGGCCGACAGATAGTCGAGATGCCAGCGCTTCGGTTTGCGGCGTCGGGCGTGGCGTTCGATCCGGGCCTTGAGGCCCCGCTGGGCACTGCCCGTGTAAAAATAGGTCCCTGCCGGAAAATCCCATGTGCCCAGGCTGCCCGCGCGAATCCGCCGAGGCTCCGCCAGAAACAACACCGCGATATAGCACCCGGAATCCATCGTTCTATCGTACCATCTTTCGCTGCGCATTGAAGCCCCCGGCTTAGAAACCTATAATCTCACCTTATGACAGACCCAGCGCCCAAACCCCTGATTGTACAGAGCGACCGAACGTTGCTGCTGACGGTGGACAGCCCGTTCTATGCCGACGCCCGCGACGCCCTGGCGGGCTTCGCCGAGCTGCACAAGTCGCCGGAGCACATCCATACCTACCGGCTGACGCCGCTCTCGCTGTGGAACGCGGCCGCAGCGGGCCACAGCCCCGACGCGGTCATCGAGGCCCTCACGAGCTTCTCGCGCTACGAGGTGCCGCAGAACATCCTCGCCGAGGTGCGCGACTACATGTCGCGGTACGGCCGTCTCAAACTGGTGAAGCAGGACGGCAAGCTGCTGTTGACCTCGGAGAGTGCTCCGCTGATGGCGGAAATCTGGCGCCAGAAGACGGTCCGGCCCTGCCTGCTGAGCCAGGTGGATGAGCACACCATCGAGGTCTCCCCGGCGCTGCGCGGCCATGTCAAGCAGGCCCTGATCAAGATCGGGTTCCCGGTCGAAGACCTCGCCGGTTACGTGCAGGGCGAGCGCCTGGAGGTCGCCTTGTGCGACACCACGCTTCAGGGCGAGGCCTTCGCACTGCGTCCCTACCAGTCCGAGGCGGCGGACATCTTCTACGCGGGCGGCAGCGAACGCGGCGGGTCGGGCGTGGTCTGCCTGCCCTGCGGCGCGGGCAAGACCGTGGTCGGCATGGCCGCGATGGCCCGTTGCCGTGCCCATACGCTCATCCTGGGCACGAACATCACCGCCGTGCGCCAGTGGATTCGTGAGATGTTGGACAAGACCACGCTGACCGAGGAGCAGATCGGCGAGTACAGCGGCGAAGTGAAACAGATTCGCCCGGTGACGGTGACCACCTACCAGATTCTGACCTGGCGGAAGAAAAAGACGGATGTCTTCCCGCACTTTGACATCTTCAATCGGATGAACTGGGGCCTGATCATCTATGACGAGGTTCACCTGCTGCCCGCCCCGGTGTTCCGCTTCACCGCCGAGATTCAGGCCCGGCGGCGATTGGGCCTGACCGCGACGCTGGTGCGCGAGGACGGACGCGAGGACGACGTCTTCAGCCTCATCGGCCCCAAGAAATACGACGTCCCCTGGAAGGTGCTGGAGAAACAGGGCTGGATCGCCTCCGCGGTCTGCACCGAGGTGCGCATCGACCTGCCCGACGACCTGCGGATGGAATATGCCCTGGCCTCGCCGCGCAACCAGATTCGTATCGCCGCCGAGAACCCGGCCAAGAACGACATGGTCCGCCTTCTGGTGGACCGGCATCGGGACGACTCGGTGCTGATCATCGGCCAGTACCTCTCGCAGCTCGACCAGCTCAGCGAGATGCTGGGCGCGCCGATCATCACCGGGCGGACGCCGAACAAGGAGCGCGACCGGCTCTACAGCCAGTTCCGTTCCGGCGAGATCAAGCAGCTCATCGTCTCCAAGGTCGGCAACTTCGCCATCGACCTGCCCGACGCCAACGTCGCGGTGCAGGTCTCCGGCACGTTCGGCTCGCGTCAGGAGGAGGCCCAGCGTCTGGGCCGCATCCTCCGCCCCAAGGCCGAGGGCACCGTCGCCCGGTTCTACGCCCTGGTGACCCGCGACACCCGCGACCAGGACTTCGCCGCCAACCGCCAGCTCTTTCTCACCGAACAGGGCTATGCCTACGAAATCCGACACGTCGATGAACTGGAGGAGGCACAGGGTGACGCTTGATCAGTTGTTGGGCGGTATGACCGTGGAGCAGTTGCAGGATCTGGCGGCGCTCTGGGCGCCGGACGAGGCTCCGGCCAACTCGAAATCGCATCTCTATCGCCTGCTGCGCCCGGCGATGCTCCGGCCCGACCGCGCCGAGCATTGCCTGGAGGCCGCCGGGCCGTTCGGGCGCGGGATCGTCCGCAACCTGCTCCGCTCCGAGGGCGTCACGCAGACCGCCGCGGTGCTGGCCGCCAGCTCCTCGGCTCGCCCCAAGTCGGTGCAGGAGACGCGCGAGGCGATCATCGACCTCGTCGCCATGGGCCTGGTGGTGGTCGGCCAGGAAAAGCGCTGGGAGACCTACGGCTCGGCCACAGTCGGCATCCCCGACGAGCTGGTCGAGCCGCTGCGCATCGCCACAGGCATTGACGGGCGCCCCTGGACGCAAATCCTCTCGCTGGCCTCGCACCTGGAGGCGCTTTCGAAGGCAGAGCTTGCCGGGCGGCTTGCCGCGTTGGGGCTGGGTTGCGAAGGCGACGCCTCAAGGGGCGACCTGTTGCCCGGACTGGCCTCGGTGGAGCCCTGTCGGGAACGCCTGGGGCGGCTGTCCGAGCCGGTGCAGCGGGCGGTGTGGCGTTCGCTTGAAAAACACGCCGGCATCCTCCCGGCTGAGGCCCTGGCGACTCTTGGCGTGGCGGACCTCGAAGCCTGCCGGGCGGAACTGGAAGCGGCGCTGATCGGCACGGTGGGCGATGTCTCGCTGTTGAGTTATGGCATCGACCTGGACGGCAAGGTGTTGGCCGTGTTCGGCGAGGTGGCCGAGGCGTTGATGGCCGCGCCGTACGAGGCGGCTGGAGCGCAGGCCGACCCGGTCGGCCCGGATTTCGCCCTGGACCTGTCCGAGCTGGTGGCCTGCATCCGGGAGTCCGGAGCGAAGACCAAGGCGTCGGGCGCGTTGACCGCCGCGGCCTCGGACCGCATCATCGCCCGGCTCAACCGGCCGGTGTTGCCGCTTCTGGATGCCTATGAGCTGCTGGACTTGCGGCTGGCCTGCGCCGACCGGTTGGGGCTGGTCGAGCACGGCGGCGGAGCGCTCGAACTGCAACGGGCGGCGTGGCGATGGGAGCAGCGCTCCTACGCGGAGAAGGCCGCGGACCTGTTCGGCCTGGTCGGGACCGCCGTGCCCACACCGCGTTCCAAGCACCATCATCACGGCCTCTGCGAGACGGCGCGCGACCTGCTGCGGGCGATGCCCCCCGGCGAATGGCGACGCGGCGGGTGGCTGGCCGGAACCACGCTGCGCCGCTACCTGACCGGCATCGAGAGCCGGAACCTGCGCCACCAGATCGC
The DNA here is from genome assembly GCA_964490295.1 of uncultured Planctomycetota bacterium. Taxonomy (GTDB): domain Bacteria; phylum Planctomycetota; class PUPC01; order PUPC01; family PUPC01; genus CAZBCO01. Next base: position 1,797 of record CAZBCO010000224.1, on the reverse strand, counting down.
CGACGCCGTGAACCAGGTCGCGGAGTTCGTGCTCCCGCCGTTTCCGGGGTTGGCCCAATTGGCCGCCGATGCGCACCAGGCGGTCACCCTCGAAGCCTATGCGATGGGCCTGCTGGACCTGATCACCGAGGGCGGCGAGGTCGTGGCCGAGCGGCTCAGCGAGTTCGGGGCCGTCGCCACCGGCCAGGGGCCGACGAGTACGCAGCCGGGCAAGCTGATCGTCACCGCCGACTTTGAAGTGATCATCCTGCCGGAGGGCGACAGCATCCGGCTGCGCTACGATGTCGGTCAGTTCGCTGCCCGCGAGAAGTTCGAACAGACCTATCACCTGCGGATTACCAAGGAGCGGGTGGAGGAGGCGGTGGTGCGGGGGCTGGATGCCGAGACGATGATTGCCGCGCTCGATGCCCACGCCGACACCGGGCGGACGCCGCAGAACGTGGCGGCGTCGATTCGAGGCTGGGCCGGGCGCGTCCGGGTGGCCACCACCGAGCACGTGGTGGTGTTCGAGCTGCCCGACGCCAACCTGCTGGACGTGGTCGCCGAGCTGCCGGAGATGAAGAAACTCTGCGAGCGTCGCATCTCGCCCACCGCGCTCGCGCTGTCCGCCTGGCCCAGCGACCGGCGCCTGCTGGCCGACCTGGGCCGCCTGGGTGTTCACGTGCGCTGAGGGCGTTTGACAGGGCAGGGGGGACGGAGTGGAACCGATGGCCCGAATCCGGGTGCTGGAAATCGCCGAGGCGGCAGGTGGGGGCGTGCTGCGCCACCTGTTTCAGATCGCCGAGGGCCTCGACCGGGCCGAGTTCGACCTCACGCTGGCGTTGTCTCCAGAACGCATGCCGCACCCGGAGAGGGTCTGCTCCCGCTTTGAGCGGCTGGGCGCCCGCGTCGTGCAAATCCCGATGGTGCGGCGGCCCGCCCCGATGGCCGACCTGCGCGCCCTTGGCGAGCTGAAGCGGCTGATGCGCTCGGAGCGGTTTGACGTGGTTCACGCCCACAGCTCCAAGGCCGGTTTCCTCGGTCGGCTGGCCGCCCGGCAGACGGGCCTCACGCGGGTGTTCTACTCGCCGCATGCCTTTGCCTTTCAGCGCGGCGGGCCGGTGGGGTGGCTCTACCGGGAGTTCGAGCGGCTGGGCGCGCGGTTCGGCGGTCGGCTGGTCGCGGTCTCGGCCGGCGAGCGGAGGTTGGCGGTGGATGCGGGCCTGAACCGCGCGGCGCGAGGGGCCGTCATCCCCAACGCCATCGAGCCGCCGGAGCGCCCCACGCCGGAGCAGCGGGCCGCGGCTCGGCGGACATTGGGCATCGCGGGCGATGGCCCGGTGGTGGGCACGGTCGGGCGACTCGAACCGCAGAAGGCCTGCGACGATCTGCTTCTGGCAATGCCGGACGTGCTGGCTCGCTATCCCGTCGCACAGGTGGTGCTCATCGGCTCCGGGAGCTTGGAGAGCGATCTTCGGAGCCTGGCCGAGCAACTGGGGATTGCCGACCGGGTCACGCTGACGGGGCATCGCGACGACGCGGACAGCCTCTACGCGGCGATGGACCTCTACGTCCAGCCCTCGCTCTGGGAGGGGCTTCCCTACGCTCTGCTCGAAGCGATGGGGCGGGCCTTGCCCGTGGTGGCCACCGACGTGCCCGGCAACCGTGCCCTGGTGGGACACGACCGGACGGGCCTGCTGGCGCGGCCCGATGCCCCGTCGGCGCTGGCCGGGGCGATTCTCGCCCTGCTGGACAGGCCGGAGTCGGCCCGGACGCTGGGTGAGGCGGGCCGCGACAAGGTGCTCCGGGAGCATCGGC
>CAZBCO010000223.1:0-17744 GCA_964490295.1 uncultured Planctomycetota bacterium | reverse complement strand
GCAGTGCTCGACGGCCTGAACCAGACGCGGGGTCTTCCATAACTCGCCCGATGCCATCGTGCGGTCAACGCGGCGGACCTCCTGCTCCACGATGCGGCCCGCCCCCATGTTCAGGTGCCCGACCTCGGATGACCCTTGCGAGCCGGCCCGGAGGCCGACATCCTCGCCGGAACAGCCCAGCACGCAACGGGGATACTCCGCGGCGAGGCGTGAGGTGTTCGGAGTCTTCGCCCGTGAAATCGCGTTACCCTCGGAATCCGGGCCGATACCCCATCCGTCTCGTATGATCAATATCAGAGGTCGGTTCATAAAGCATCCATCCTGTTCAAATCAGAGAAAGACCGTTGTGTGTCGCTTCCTCGATTGTCCATGCCGGGCGATGGCTGTCAAGCGCATCGGGCCGGGCGTGTCGTGCCGGGGGCTTCCCGTCTGCGATTATTCCTCGCCGGGGGCATCGTGCTCAACGCCGTGAAACAATGCTGTCCCCACGCGCACCATGGTAGCGCCCTCTTCGATGGCCACTTCAAAGTCCTGCGTCATCCCCATCGAGAGGTGGGTCATTTCGGTGTTCGCCATATCCAACGTGCGAATCTCGTCGGCGAGCCGCCGCAGCCGCCGAAATACCGGGCGGACCTCTTCGGGGTTGTGTACCAGCGGAGCCATGGTCATCAGGCCGACGACACGCACGCCGGGGTGGCCGGCAATACGCCGCACGGCGTCAATGGCGACGGACTCATCGACGCCGAACTTGCTCTCCTCGCCGCTGCAATTGACCTGAACGAGCACGGGCACCTCCTTCGACTCGGCGGCGGCCCGCTTCTCAAGCGCGTCCGCCAGATGGGCGCTGTCCACGGAATGAATCAGGTCGAACATCCGCACCGCTTCCTTGGCTTTGTTGGTCTGGAGATGCCCGATCATGTGCCAGCGGATATCGAGGTCACTCAGAGCTTCGATCTTCTCCTGGGCGACCTGAATCCGGTTCTCCCCCAGATTCTTGACGCCCAAGTCAACCAAGGCCCGAGCAGTGTCCGGGCTGACCGTCTTGGTGACCGCGATGAGCGCGACCGAATCCGGGTCGCGGCCGGCCCGGTCACACGCCGCGTGCATCCGTTCCCAAACCCGTGTGAGATTCCGCTTCAGTTGTTCAAGGTTCATGGTACCAATCGCCTCCTTGCCCGAAACCATAGCCCGGCCTGGACGATGATGCCCGCCAGCAGCAACCCGGAGCACACCCAGTAGGGCGTGCGGTGGGCACCCACGCCGAGCGACACGGCGGCCACGACGACCATCCCGCCGCAGGACCCGAGGCAGATAACCGCCTCGTGCAGGCCGCTCTGCCCGGCTCGCTGGCTCTTGCCGGCCAGAGAATAGTATATGCTCGATATGTACACCATGCCAATCCCTGCCCCGAACAACACCGAGCCGACCATCAATGCCGAGATAGACGACGCACTCACAAACATGGCGGCACCCGCCAGCATGGCCAGTTGCGAACCCACCATGTAGCGATAGCGATAGTGCCATTTATGCCATCGGCCCAGAACCACAAAGACCAGCAGCATCGCCACACTGATGGCGGCGGCCACCAGCCCCGTTTCCAGCCCGGTGAATCCAAGCCCGCCCCGCACGACGGGTAGCTTGGCGAACCTCGGAAACATGTTCCGCAGAATGCCCAGCGAAGCATAGGCCAGAGCATTGCCGAGCCAGGCCGACCAGAGGAAGGCGCGTCGGAGTTCGGCGGGCACGGCGGCCCCGTTCTTCAAACCGATGTCCTCCGGCTCCGACGCCACGTGCCCGTCGTGAGAGCGGTCCAGCCGAAATACCACATGGAACACGGCCAGCAGCACGAGCCCAATGCCCGCCGCCACGTAGAAGGGAATGCGTACGGACTGGTCGTGCAGCCAGCCGCTCAGCAGGTGGCCCAGCATCACGCCGATACAGAAGGCGATGCCGAATTGGCCGAGTCGCCGCGTCATCTGCCGCCCGTCGGCTCCGTCGGTAATGCGCGCCTCCAGACTCGGCCAGAACATCCCCATGAAGGCGGAGCGGGCGATGATGATGGCGTGCAGATGCCACCAGGCGCTTGCCCAGGCGAAGAGCAGGCTGGTCAGGCTGATGCCCAGGGTCGACACCAGGATCAGCGGGCGCCGCCCGAATTGGTCTGATAATCGGGAGAGATACACCGAGCCGAACGCGGTGACCAGCCCGGCCACCGCCAGAAGCACGGCGAAGTGAAAGTTGAAGTCGGGCACGTTGAACGGCGAGCCGCGCACCGCCCCCAACAGGCTCAACCCCAAGCCGGTACATGCGATCATCGTGTCCATCATCGCCGTGCCGACGAAGTTCACCACGCGGTGAGCACGGGAAGGGTCGCCCAGTATGGAGCCGTGATTGGCGGGCACAGAAATGGCCTATCGGTTATTCGAGTGGCTCGCCGGTCGAACCGGCGGGGAGCCGGGCAGCAGCCACCAGGGCCTGTCCTTCACGCGGGGAGATCAACTTGACGCCCTGGGTGTTGCGCCCGATGACGCTCACGTCCGACACGCGGGTGCGCATCATCACACCGCCCGAGGTCATCATCATAATCTCATCGCTCTCGGCCACGCCGAGCACCGCCACCACCTTGCCGTTCCGCTTGGTGGTTTTGATATTCACCACACCTAACCCGCCGCGCCCCTGGGTCAAATACTCCGAGAACAGGGTGCGCTTGCCGAAACCGCACTCACAGGCGGTCAACAAACACATCTCGTCGGCCCGGTCGCTGGGGATGTGGATCAGCCCGATGACGGCGTCGTCCTTCCGCAGTTTGATGCCTTTGACGCCCCGCGTGGCCCGGCCCATCGGGCGGACGTCCTTCTCGGAGAAGCGGATGGCCATCCCGTCGCGGGTGCAGAGCATCACGTCGTCTTCGCCGTCGGTCAATCGGACACCGATGAGAGTGTCGCCCTCGTCGAGGTTGATGGCGATGATGCCGCCGCGCTGGGGGCGTCCGTAGGCGCTCAGGGCGGTCTTCTTCACCACGCCCTGTTCCGTGGCCATCATCAGGTTGCGGTCGTCAAAATTGCGCACCGGGATCATCGAGGTGATCACCGCCGAGTTGGGGATTTCCAGCAGGTTCGCAATCGACCGCCCCATCGCGGTGCGCGACTGCATCGGGATATCGTACACCTTAAGCCAGTACACCTTGCCTTCGTTGGTGAAGAACAGGATGAAGTCATGGGTCGAGGCGGTAAAGAGGGCTTCGATAAAGTCCCCTTCCTTGGTGCTGGCCCCGGTGACACCAATGCCGCCCCGGGCCTGCGTCCGATAGGCTCCCAGCGGCATGCGCTTGATGTAGCCCTCGTGGCTGATGGTCACCGCGACGTTCTCTTCGGTGATCAGGTCCTCAATGTTGACATCCCCGATACTGTCCTGAATCTCCGTGCGGCGGGCATCGCCGTAGCGCTGCTTCATTTCGGCCAGCTCTTCTTTGATGATGTTCAGCACCAGCACTTCGGAATCGAGGATGGCAGTGTATTCGGCGATCTTCTCGATCAACTGGCGATATTCCTCTTCGACCTTCTGGACTTCGAGGTTGGTGAGGCGCTGGAGCCGCATGTCGAGAATCGCCTGGGCCTGCACCCTGGACAGTTTGAACTTGTCCATCAGGCCGGTCCGCGCGGCCTCGACGTCCTTGGACTCCTTGATCAATTGGATCACCGCGTCGATGTTGTGCAGAGCGATTTTCAGGCCTTCGAGGATATGGGCGCGGGCCTGGGCCTTCTTCAGCAGGTATTCGGTGCGGCGGCGGATCACGTCGATGCGATGGTCGCGATAGGCCCGCAACATATCGATCAGCGGCATGGTTTTGGGCCGCCCGCGATGCAGGGCGATGAGGCGGATACCGAAAGTGCTCTGCAGCGGGGTGTGGGCGTAAATCTGGTTGAGCACCACGTTCTCGTCTTCGCCGCGCTTCAGTTGCAAGACCAGCCGCTGGCCGGTCCGGTCGCTCTCGTCACGGATATCGGCAATCCCGGTGATGCGGCCGGCGTTGACGGCCGCGGCGATCTTCTCTTTGATGCTGGTGCGGGTGTACTGATAGGGGATCTCGGTGATGACGATGTTCTTGCGGTCCGTACCGCGGGCCTCCACCATCGCCTTGGCCCGAACCACCACGTTCCCCCGGCCGGTGGCGTAAGCCTTACGGATGGCGCCGCGCCCGCAGATCGTCGCCCCGGTGGGGAAGTCCGGGCCTTGGATGTGCTCCATAATCTCGCGGAGGTCGATCTCCGGCTTATCGATCAGCGCGATGAGGGCATCGACCACTTCGCACAGGTTGTGCGGCGGGATGCTGGTGGCCATGCCCACGGCAATCCCGACCGACCCATTGCACAGCAGGTTCGGAAATTTGGAAGGCAGCACCGTGGGCTCTTTCCGCGTGCCTTCGTAGTTCGGCTCGAAATCGACCGTCTCTTTCTCGATGTCGGCCAGCATCTCCATCGTGGGATAGTCCATCCGGGCCTCGGTATACCGGGGCGCGGCGGGCGGGTCGCCGTCGAGCGAACCAAAGTTGCCCTGGCCGTTGACCAGCGGATAGCGGCAACTGAAGCTCTGAGCCAGGCGCACCAACGTGGCATAGACCGACTGGTCGCCGTGCGGGTGATAGTTGCCGCAGGTATCGCCAACGATCTTGGCACACTTGCGGTGCTTGGAGCGCGGGCCGAGGTCGAGGTCGTGCATCGCCACCAGAATGCGCCGCTGCGACGGTTTAAGCCCGTCTTCAACGCGCGGCAAAGCCCGCGAGATCAGCGTGCTCATCGCGTAGCGCAGGTACGAATCTTTGAGGTCGTCTTCGATACGAATTTCGCGGACAAGGTTCCCGGTTGGAACGTCGGACATAGTGTGGAATCCGGTACAAGTGAACTAATTGACCAACTGTCGTAAGATTATATCACAGGCCGGAAAATCGAACAATACTTATCGCCGCTTGAACCGCCAAAAAGTGCTATTTTCCGGGTTTTATCGGGCGTTTATGGCCCTCTGGAGGCGGTTGGCCTAATGCCAATCCATGACCAGCGGCTGCGGTACGAACATCAGGACAAATACCACCAACAACAGCACGGCGACCGCGCGCCGCAGGAAGCCCAGGGGAATGTGCTCGTCAATGACCGGCGGGTGCCGAAGCCGCACCAACAACAGCACCAGAAGGGCCAGCACCGGCCAGGCCGGGAAGAAGAATCCCATCCCGATGAGCATACCGAAAGCCACCAGGGCGACGTAGCGTTGATTTCTTCCCAGCAGAGCGTACCAGACGTGGCCACCGTCGAGCTGGCCCATCGGCATCATATTGATGAAGGTGATGAACAGCCCGAACCACCCGGCCACGGCGACCGAATGATATCGCACCACAAAGCCCTCCGGGCCAGGCCCCAGGCTGAACAAGGTCAACAGCCGGAACAACAGCGACCGCCCCAACTGAAACGGCAGCGCCGTCTGGCCGGGCGCGACATAGGAGGACTGGCTGAGGCCGACGGCACAGACGAAGAGGCTGGCGAGAATCCCGCAGATCGGGCCGGCAGCCCCCACGTCAAACAGCTGGCGGCGGTGGCTGATCGGCGAGCGCATCTTGATCAGCGCCCCGAACGTCCCGAAGAAAAACGGGGCGGGCAGAAGGAAGGGCAGCGTCACGTCAATCCGATAGCGCCGGGCGGCGAGATAGTGCCCCATCTCGTGCGACAGCAGGATAAACAACAGGGCCAGCGAATACGGCAGTCCATCCCGTATATCCCGAAGCATCTGCGGCCGGACCACCGTCATGAATTCATGGCCATCCCAGGCAAAGAGGCAAGCCGCACTGTCGAGCGCCCATTGGAACGGCCTGAGGGCAAGCAGCTCGTCGGTCGGGCGGGCGATCTCGGCCCCGGCCCCCAGGGTGGTCGCCAGGGTCAACACCAGCAGCGTCAGGTGCAACCAGAGCCGCTTGGGACGACGACGGTGATCAACCCGCAAGGTCGCATAGAGCCATCCATCGAAGGTTTCGAGATGGTACTCACCGGGTGCGGCCCGGAACACCTTCTCTAAGGCTCGGCGGTCAAGAGCATACGCCGCGCGAATCCGCCCGCGATACACCGTCGCCCCGCGAATCCCGTAGGCTTTGAACGTCTCGAACGGAGCGAGATAATCGGCCGCCGGCGTGGTTTCGGAGAGGTGGTCTGCCATGCTCAGATTTTAACCGGCCCGGAGGCCGTCCTCAAGAGCGCGGGAACGCCTCAGCCCTTGAACATCGCGTCGAGCAGGCTGTCCAGCGGAACGGTGGCGATGCTGGAGGCGCTGTCGGACATTGCGTAAGGAATAACCAGCCGCCCGTTATGAACCATGGAGCCGCAGGAATACACCACGTTGGGGACATAGCCGTCGCGCTCCGATTCGTCGGGAGCCAGCAACGGCAGCCTGGGGCGGGCGATGACCTTGGACGGGTCCTCAAGGTCGAGCAGCACCGCTCCGATGCAATACCGCCGCATCGGGCCGACGCCATGCGTCAACAGCAGCCAGCCCGCGTCGGTCTCAATCGGAGAGCCGCAGTTGCCCATCTGGACAAACTCCCAGGGCTGCTCTGGCTCCAGGATTTTCTCCGCGTCGTTCCAATAGCGAAGGTCGTCGGAACGCATCAGGAAGATGTTCTCACCATCGACGCGCGAGATCATCGCATACTGGCCGCCGAGCTTGCGGGGGAACAACGCCATCCCTTTGGATCCGGCAAACCGCCCGTTGATGGTGCTCACGCGAAAGCTGAGAAAATCGGAGGTTTCGAGGAATTGCGTTTCGACATGCGTGCCGTCAAACGCGACATAGGTGGCGCAGTAGGTGGGTTGGTCCGCGTCGGTCACCCGCACAAAGCGGGCGTCCTCAATACCGCGCCGCTCACCCTCCGAAACGGGGAAGAGAATCCGGTCGGACAGACAGGTCTGCGGGGCGAACTGCACGCGGTAGTTGGACATCGCCACCCAGCGCACCTGCTGAAAGACCGGCGCTGTCTCGGACGGGTCAAACCGGCCCTCGGCCAGAATCTCGCCCATCACCTGCTCCAGCAACTCCCGATTGAAAGAAGGCGGCAGACGACGCACCACCTCCTTCGCAACGGGGTGTTCCGCCAGCAGCGGCCCGGAACCGGGCACCTCTGACGGGTTCGGCAGGCGACGCTCGCCCAGCTCATCGCGGAAGAAATCGCGTTCCCAGAACAAACTGCTCGCCAATTCCGGGGTTTCGGGAAAGGCGCAGATGGGGTCCAGAACCAACTCGTGACGGTCGTTGAGAATGGCGGAGCGGAACTCGATGGAGGAGACATGCCCCTCGCCGGTCGCTCGAAAGCTGAGGATCACCCGGCAGTGGCCGGGCTTCATGCCGGATTGATCGGAGGCCAGCACGATGGACGGATTGAACAGGGCCGCCGCGGCGACGCTGTATTCCAGCGTAAAAAAAGCCCCGATAAGAAGCCGACGCTCATCGGCCAGAGAAGCGGGCATCTCGACCTGCTCCGCCGCCTGGTTGAAGTGCCCCCGGAACACCCGGCACACGTCGCGGTGTCGGCTGCCGAACTGCACCATCAGCTCATCCAGTTGGGCTTGAACCTGGGCCTCGGAAAGAGCCTGAACACGAGCGACAATTTTGGCGTTGCGTGCCGGGCTTTGGTAAAACGGGCGCGTAATCACCCGCGTGTGGTTCGCCGTCAGCCGCACCGGCTGGCGTGTCACATTCAACAACATTTCCTGCATAAGACCTCATCTCTCAAGGGAAAACCGGGGGGGCATAGAACCTTTACCCATCTCTCTTGCCAATCCCTTTCATTATCCCCAAGGTAACGTGCAATGGCTTCCGAGGCAAGGTTTTTCTATCGAGAGCAGCAACGGCCCGCCATATCCGGCCATTCCACCAGTCTCCGAAACTTGCGGTAATGGCTGCCCCGTGATAATATACAATATGCACGTCTTATGGTAGGAGTTTGATATGGCAAAGGCCGTGGTGTTGTTCTCCGGCGGCTTGGACAGTCAGCTGGCGGCAATGCTGATGGTGAATCAGGGTGTGGAGGTGCATGCCCTCACCTCGGCCTCGGTCTTTCATCATCACACCGCCGAGGAGGGCGAGAATCATCCCACCGTCCTGGCCGCCCGGCAGTTGGGCATCCCCATCACGCTGATCAACACCGACGACGAGATGCTGGCGATGGTCAAGTCCCCGGCTCACGGATTGGGCAAACGGATGAACCCCTGCATCGATTGCCGGATGTTCTTGTTGCGCAAAGCAGCGGCGTTTATGCAGGAGATCGGGGCAGACTTCATCGTCACCGGCGAAGTGCTGGGCCAGCGCCCGATGTCGCAGCGCGGATTCGCGATGCAGCAGATCGAGAAGCGGTCAGGCGTCGAGGGCCTGATTGTGCGCCCGTTGTCCGCCAAGCGGCTTAAGCCGTCGCTGCCCGAACAGAAGGGCTGGGTGGACCGCACGAAGCTGTACGGCATCAAGGGCCGCTCGCGGAAGGAGCAGATCGCTCTGGCGGCGGAGTTGGGCTTGAGCGACTACCCTGCCCCCGCCGGCGGATGCCTGTTGACCGACCCCGGATTCGCGGCGCGGCTCCGCGAGCTTCTGGACCATACCGATCCCGATATCAACGACGTGGCCCTGTTGCGCGTCGCCCGACATTTCCGGTTGGACGAGGCCACCAAGGCAGTGGTGGGCCGCGATGAGGCTGAGAACGCCCGGATCGAATCGCTGGCCCGCAACGGCGACGCCCTGCTGGAAGCGGTTGATATCCCCGGCCCGACCACGCTGCTGCGCGGAAAGTGTTCCGAGGACAACCTTGCCAAAGCGGCCGCGCTTACGTTACATTATGGCAAAGCAAGCGATCAGTCGGAGGCTTGCGTTACGGTGTGCGCCGTCGGCAACGGTGCGATGTGTGAGTTATCCGTCGCCCCCGCCGCCCAAGAGGCTCTCAACGCATGGATGATCACGAGGACATAACATGGCCGATACCCTGCTGAACCGCTTGAACGAACTGAAGGCTCAACGCAACGCCGTCATTCTGGCGCATAACTATCAACGCCCCGAAGTGCAGGACGCCGCGGACTTCACCGGCGACTCGTTGGGGCTGTCGCGCCAGGCGGCCAAGACCGACGCCGACGTGATTCTGTTCTGCGGCGTCCATTTCATGGCCGAGACTGCGGCGATTATCTGCCCGGACAAGACCGTGCTTCTGCCCGACCCGCATGCCGGATGCCCGATGGCGAACATGGTTTCGGCTCGCGAGCTCCGCGAGGCCAAGGCCAAGCATCCCGACGCGGTGGTCGTCACCTACATCAACAGCACCGCCGAAATCAAGGCCCTGAGCGATCTGTGCTGCACCTCGGCCAACGCCGTCGCGGTGGTCGATTCCATCCCCCGCGACCGCGAAGTGCTGTTCGTGCCGGACCAGTCGCTCGGCTCGTGGGTGGCGAAGCAGTTGGGGCGGGACTTGATCCTCTGGCCCGGCTATTGCCCCACCCACCACCGGATGCTGGCCAAAGACATCCAAGCCGCCAAGCGCGAACACCCCGACGCCGTGGTGGTGGTGCATCCCGAATGTCTGACGGAAGTGACCGACCTGGCGGACGCGGTGATGAGCACGTCGGGAATGCTCACCTACTGCCGCGAATCCGACGCGAGGGAGTTCATCATCGGCACCGAGACGGGGATGCTGCACCCCTTGCGCAAGGAAAACCCGGACAAGATATTCTATCCGGTCTCTGCCCTGGCCGATTGCCCGAACATGAAGCTCAACACCATCGAGAAGATGGTCTGGGCCTTGGAAGATGGGGGCTTCGAGGTGACGGTGGACGCCGACACCGCGGCCAAAGCCCGCCGCTGTATCGACCGGATGCTGGCCATCGGTTAGGGGGCCGGGGGGTTCTCGCCGAGCGTCTCGCCGATGCCTGTGTTCTTGAGGACACCGGTGGAGCGATCGATGGTCAGGCGAGCGACCATATGTTGATAGACCGCCTGGTAATACAATGCCTGCGTTTGTGAGAGGGCCTGGCGCGCGTCGAGAACCTCCAGTTCCGTATTCAGTCCCTCCCGCTCCCCCAGGCTCACCAATTCCAGGCCCTCTTCAGCCCGCTTCAAGTTTTCTTTCTGAGACGCCACCAGTTTTTCGGCGTCCTGCAAACTGAGGAACGCCTGCCGCACATCCAGCAGCACGGTCTCCTCGGCGTCGGCCAGCTCAATGACTGAGCGCTTCAGGTCCGCCTCGACCTGCCTCACACGGCCTTGCGTGGCAAAGCCGTCAAAGAGCGCCCAGGTGAGGGACACCCCGGCCGTACTGGCGTTCCCCCAGTGGTCATTAATCGGGTTGTCCGGGTTGGGGCGAGCCCGGGTGTGGGTGAACAACAGGTCGATGTTGGGGAACCAGCCCGCGCGAGCGGTAGTCAGCAACTCCCGCTGGATGAGAACATTCAGCTCCGCCTGTAAGATTTCGGGGCGCTCTCTGAACGCGACCTCAACCGAGGCCTCGAATTCCGCTTTGATTTCAGCATACTCCAGTGGCGTGGTGAGTTGCACGTCGCTCTCTTGCGAAACGCCCAGGGTTTTGAACAGCCGGGTTCGAGCCAGGCGAAGTGCATTTTGACGCTGGATCAACTCGGCCTCAATATTACTGACCTCAACCGTGGCTCGCAGCAGGTCATAGCGTGACGCCAGCCCGGCCTTCTGCCTCTTGGCCACATCGGCCCGATGTTCCTTGGCGAGTTCGAGCTCGCCTTCGCTGACCTTGGCCAGCTCGTCGGCCAGTAAAATATCGTAGTATCCAAGCCGCGCCTGATAAACCACCTCTTGAACCGTTCCGGCGACCTGTTCATCGGTCAGGTGCGAGAACACGCGGGCCGCCCGAATACCGGCCCCAATGGCCCCGCCCCGGAAAATGGGCTGCTTCAGCACCAGGTCAACGGCGTAGTTGCTACGATGGGGCGACACCACCGTCGAACGCCCCGAACGGGTGTAGCGCGACGTGAGGTCGAGCTTGGGATAAGCGGCCGAATAGGCCTCGGTAATCCGGCCTTTGGCATTTTCGCGCTGCTGCAACGACGCCATCAACGCCTTGTTGTTGCCCAACTGCCGGTCATTGCCGACCGCGATTACAATGGCCGCGTCGAGACCGAGCTTACCGGTCAGAATATCCTGGCCGCCCTCCTTCGCTTTTCGGGCCTGTCGCCAGGCCTGGAAGGCTTGCTGGCGATTATGATAAATATCTTCGTAGATGGTATTCCGGCCAACACATCCGCCCAATGCCAACGCCGCTCCCGCCAGAAAACACCAGCGAGCCCACCCCGTAATCCGTTGTCTCATACTCACCGCTCCTCTATGGTTTGCGCCAAATCATTATCAAGTCCGTGCGCCGGGGTGTCAAGGCGCACTTCAGCGTTTTGGCAGAAGTCGTTTGTTGGTCTTGTCATCGGAGTGGCAGACCGTTATAATCCCAATGTAAGTTCTGCGCCAACTGCCGAGGAATGCGTTATGGCAAGACAACTCCTGGGGCGACTGCTGCGAGCCAAGGGGGCAGTTAACGACTCGGATGTGGAAAAAGCTCTGCAGATACAGCGCAACAAGCCAGGCACGCGCATCGGCGAGGCGCTGGTCGAACTGAATGCGGCGACCGAGGAATCGGTCACCAAGGCTCTGGCCGAGCAGTTTGGCTTGGAGATCGTGAACCCCGCGACCACGGAGATTCCCAAAGAGGTGGTGGACCTGGTCAGTAAGGACGTGGCCCACAAGCACTGCCTGATCCCGGTCGGCCGCCGCGAAGGCCGGCTGATCGTGGCCATGGCGGATCCGCTGGACTTTGACGCTCTGGACAACATCCGCTTCGCTACCAACTTGGAAATTGAGCAGGTGCTCGCCCCCAAGGATGCCATCAACCTGGCAATCGCCAAGAATTACGGAATGGAAGAGGCCACCGTTGACGGCATGCTTCAGGAGTTTACGGAGAGCGATATCGCCTTCCGGGAGCAGGACGAAGACGACCTGAAAGTGGACGAGGAAGATGACGACGCTCCCATCATCCGCCTGGTCTATCTGCTGATCACCGAAGCGATGCGGCGGCGCGCCAGCGATATTCATATCGAGCCGATGACCGAGCGGCTGCGCGTGCGCTACCGCGTGGACGGGGTCTGTACCGAGGTGCCCGGCCCGCCCAAGTCATTGCAAGGCTCGATCATCTCGCGTATTAAGATTATGTCGGGCATTGACATTGCCGAGAAGCGGCGCCCCACCGACGGGCGCATCAAGTTCCGGGCGCTGGGCCGCGAGATCGACCTCCGCGTCTCGTGTCTGCCCGCCACCAACGGCGAAAGCGTGGTGATGCGTATCCTCGACAAGCAATCGCTGCTGCTCGGCGTGCAGGAGCTGGGCTTCGGCGAAGACGATTACGCCCGATTCCAGGGCATCATCCGCCGCCCCAACGGCATTTTCCTGGTCACCGGGCCGACCGGTTCGGGAAAGACCACCACGCTGTATGCCGCCCTGAACGAGCTGAACACGCCGGACCGCAAGATCATCACCGCCGAAGACCCGGTTGAGTACAACCTGCCGGGCATCAACCAGTGCGAGGTACGCAAGGAGATCGGCCGCACCTTTGCCCGTATCCTCCGGGCGATGTTGCGCCAGGCCCCGAACATTATCCTGGTCGGCGAAATCCGCGACTTCGAGACCGCCGATATCGCGGTGCGCGCCGCGCTGACCGGCCACCTGGTGTTCAGTACGCTGCACACCAACGACGCCCCCAGCGCCATCACGCGCCTGATCGACATGGGCGTACCGGCCTTCCTGGTCGCCTCCTCCATTCAGGCGGTGATGGCCCAGCGGCTGATTCGCACCATCTGCAAGAAGTGCAAAGAACCCTATGTTTACACCGAACGCGAGCTGGCCAGCGTGGGCCTTACCCCGGATGACGTGGCCCATTTGACCTTGTATCACGGGGCGGGATGCGAGGACTGCGGCGGTTCGGGCTATCGGGGCCGGCTCGGTATCTTCGAGATGATGGAGATGAACAACGAGCTGCAGGAGCTGGCCTTCCACCACGCTCCCACCAACAAGGTGCGCGACGCCGCCATGAACTCCGGAATGACCGACCTGCGCAGCGACGGGGTTCGGAAGATTCTTCGAGGCATTACCACGGTCGAAGAGATCGTGCGCATCACCGCCGAGGTCGAAGGCACGTAGCCCGATGGCGGCCTGCTCGGCGTAACAGAACAGGAGGAACTCTGGGCGATGATACCGGTCAATAAGCTCCTGCAAGCGGTGATCGACCTCAAGGGGTCGGACCTGCACTTGGCGGTGGGGATCCCCCCCACCATTCGGCATCACGGCCGTCTGCGTCCGCTGGACCTCGGCGTTCTGACGCCCGACGACACCCACGCGGTGATGAAGGCCATCACCCCGGACCGCTGTCAGGTGGAGCTGAACGAACAAGGCACCACCGATTTTGGCTTCGCCTTCGGCGAGGCCGCCCGCTTCCGAGCCAGCGTCTTCAAGCAGAAGCAGGTGCTGGGGATTGCCCTGCGTATCATCCCCAACGAAATCCTGACGTTTGAACAGATCGGCCTGCCGCCCAGTGTCAAGAACCTCCTGCTCAAACCCCGCGGCCTGTTTCTGGTCACCGGGCCGACCGGTTCGGGTAAAACCACCACGCTGGCCACCATGATTGATTTCATCAATCGGGAAACCGAGAAGCACATTATCACCTTGGAAGACCCGATCGAATACTATCACGAACATCGCAAGTCGATCATCACCCAGCGAGAAATCGGGCTGGATGTCCCCGCGTTCGACGAGGGGCTTCGCCGAGCGCTGCGGCAGGACCCCGATGTCATTCTGGTCGGTGAAATGCGCGACTTGAAAACCATCGAGACCGCGATTTTGGCCGCCGAAACCGGCCACCTGGTGTTCGGCACGCTGCATACTACCGGGGCGGCCAAGACCATCGACCGAATTATCGACGTCTTCCCCACCGACCAGCAGGAGCAGATTCGGACACAGCTCTCCACCTCGATCCTGGCGGTCATCTCGCAGCAACTGCTGCCCACCGCGAACAACAAGGGGCGCGTCGCCGCGTTCGAGATTATGCTGATGAAGTCCTCCATCGCCAATCTGATCCGCAAGAACGAAACGTTCAAGATCGATTCCGATATCCAGACCGGCCGGCGCGAAGGGATGCGTCTGCTCGACGACCATCTGTGCGAGCTCTACACGTCGGGCAAAATCGCCTTCACCGAGATGATGAAGCACGCGGTGAACGCCGATGAACTGGAACGTAAAGTCAAGCTGCTGGCGGCCTCATCCCGTTAGGCCCCGGCAACCGAGGTAAACCATATGGCCAAGCAATCCCAATCCGCTGGTACCGGGCGACGCCGCATCGGTCAGATTCTTATCGAGATGGGCATCGTCACCGAATCGCAGGTCAAAGAAGCCCTGGAGAAAGCTAAAACCCAAGGCGGTGCGCTCGGTCAGATGCTCACTCAACTGGGGTATGCCACCGAAGACGATGTCATCCATGCCTTGGCCGAACAGGCCGGGATGGAAGTCATCGAGCTGAGTTCACTCGACAATATCTCCTCGGAAGTGCTGGATAAAGTCAGTCCGTCCCTGGCCAAGATTTACCGTATCGTCCCCGTCCGACTTCAAGACGGCGTGCTGACCGTGGCGATGGCCGACCCGTTGAACGTCAACGCCCTCGATGACCTGCGGCTGATGCTCAGCTGCGATGTGGTGGGGGCGGTGAGCAGTGAGTCGGCGGTGGATGATGCCATTGAGAAGTTCTACGCCGACCGCCGCGAATCGGTCGATGAAATCCTGAGCGAGCTTCAGCAGACCTCGACGGGCTTCAACCTCGAATACGCGGAATCCTCGCGGAGCTATGACCTGGACACGCTGCAAGAGATGGCGATGTCCGCTCCGGTGATCAAGCTGCTCAACCTCATTCTGCTTCAGGCGATCAAGGATCAATCCAGCGACATCCACTTCGAGCCGTTCGAGAACGAGTTCAAGGTGCGGTATCGCGTGGACGGCGTGCTCTACGAGATGATCCCGCCGCCGCGACACCTGGCCCTGGCGGTGATCTCACGTATCAAGGTGATGTCCGACCTGAACATCTCCGAGACGCGCATGCCGCAGGACGGTCGCATTGAGTTGATGATCAGCGGCAACCCCATTGACCTGCGTATCTCGACGCTCCCGACCATGTTCGGCGAGAGCGTGGTGATGCGTGTGCTGGACCGCTCGGTGGTGGCGCTGGACCTCGAACGCATCGGCCTGCGGGCGGATGAGCTGGACACCATCAAGAGCATGGTCTCGCGCCCGCACGGTATCGTGCTGGTGACCGGCCCGACCGGTTCGGGCAAGACCACCACGCTGTATTCCGCCCTGAACTTCGTCAACGACGTCTCGCTGAAGATTATCACGACCGAAGACCCGGTCGAGTACGACCTGCCCGGCATTATGCAGGTTCAGATCAATGAGGGCATTGGCACGACCTTCGCCGCCTGCCTTCGCTCCATCCTGCGTCAGGACCCGGATAAGATTCTGGTGGGTGAGATTCGCGACAAAGAGACCGCCGAAATCTCCATCCAAGCCTCGCTGACCGGCCACTTGGTGCTGAGCACACTGCACACCAACGACGCCCCCAGCGCCATCACGCGTATGGTCGATATGCCCGTGGAACCGTTCTTGTTATGCGCCACGGTCCAGGCGGTTGTCGGGCAACGTCTGGTGCGTACCATCTGCGTCAAGTGCAAACAAGAGTATGAGCCGACCCCGGACATGCTTGAACAGTTGAACATGACCCCGGATGAGGTGGAAGGGCGCACGTTCTATTACGGGGCCGGATGCACGGACTGCAATAACACCGGCTACCGCGGCCGCTCCGCCATTTTCGAGATTATGCGCCTGACCGACTCGATGCGCGAGCTGATTATGGAGAAAGGCTCAACCCAGGCCCTTCGGGACATGGCTCGCGAAGAGGGTATGCGCACGCTGCGTGAAGCCGGGATATTAAAAATCTTCGACGGCCAGACCACCATCGAAGAGGTCGTCCGAGAAACCCTCGCCGCCGGAACCTGATCCGGGCGGACCGTTCCTGCCCCAAGCCTGCTGATGTTGGAAAAAGAGACGGCGGAAGGCTACGGCTTCTTATCCGACGAATCCTTTTTCTTATCGGACGATGAGTCCAGGATAAGTTTGGATTCGCCTTCAATCACTTCCACTTTTTGCGATTCGCCGTGGTAGATGATCTGCTTGCCGGTCGATTCCATCTTGTCGGATTGCATTCGAGCCAGCGTTTTGTCATCACCAAAGAGGTGAATACTGTTCTTTTCCAAGTGGAAATTGGCTCGCGGCGCCCACGCCTTGGCCTCTTTAGTATCAATGCGCACGTTGCCGGTGGCCACCGCATTTTCGAGCTTTCCATCTTTCATCTTGGCCTTCATATGATCACAATGGACCACCAGCACCTCGTCCCCCTGCGTCCGCGTCACCACCACGTCATGGGTCAGCTCAATGTCGCCGGCCTCGCGGTCGAAGACGATGGACTTCGCGTTTAACGTCAATTTAGGAGGCTCGGCCTTGTCGGGCTTGTCTGCCGCCAACGTGAGCGTGGCCATCAAGGAGAACAAACACAGACACGACACAAACAACGGTGTGACCTTCACGGGCATGCCCTTATTCACTGGGTTAGTTCGGTGATTCGGGCACGCGCCGTCTGCGCGAACCTGGAATCTTCGAAGTCCTGGATGACAACCTGATAGCTCTGCACGGCCTGATCGACGCGGCCGTTGAGTGCATGAATATCCCCGATAATCAAATGTTTTCTGGCGCGCAAGACCTCATCGGCACTTAAGCCGTCATCGCGAGCGATCCCCTCCTGCTCCAGCCGGTCAAGCTGCTCGGCCGCCTTGGCCGCGTACTCGGTCCGGCCATACTTCAGCACCACGTCGCGCAGCATCGGGGCCGCCACATCCGCTCGCTTCCTCTGTAGATAGGCCATCGCACGATCATAGAGGAATTTCGCGGCCACTTCGGGCTTCGCCCGCAGCACCGCCAACTTGGCCTGAGCCAGGGTCGCCGCCGGAGCCGCGCCAAAAGCCTCTTGAATCTCAATATATGCCGCCGCCGCCTTATCCGGGTCGCCGGCACCTGCCGCCTCATCGGCAACCTCCAGACGCTTCAAGCCTTCCGCGTCAATTTGGCCTATCAATTGTTGTGCCGCCTTAATCTCTTCGGCGGTTCTTCGACGGGATACGGTCAACGGGATCAGCATTTGGCGTGCCGCACCAAACTCGCCGTTGTCAACCAAGGTTTGGGCAGCGGTCATCGTGCGGTCGGTGGCCTCTCGCAACGCGGCGGCGGCCTCTTCCTGCTTCGCCCGCTTCTCTTCCTGGGTGGGCGGCGGAGCGGTATCGCGCACCGCCGGCGCCACGCCCCCAGGCTGAAGCGAGGTCATCGGTCGGCCATGCAAGTCCAAAGCTGGCGTGATCGCATTGCGATCCTTTTGCTTATCATCACGTTTTGAGTCAAAAAGATTGTACTGGCCTTGCTTGGTGTTTTCCCACGCCTGCGCGGCGAAATCTTGCCCTGTGCCAAACGGATTGCTGAGATCAACGCCCGGCATGCCGGCCCGATCGGGCGAATAGTCGTCCGCACGGCGACGGTCCGGAAGGGTGCGACGGGTTCGCCGAGTCTGGTCCCCGCTGCGA
>CAZBCO010000222.1:0-12133 GCA_964490295.1 uncultured Planctomycetota bacterium | reverse complement strand
CCGTACGGGCTGAACGACGTCTGCCTCAGCGTTCCGGTTGTCCTCGGGCGCGGCGGGGTTCAGACGGTGATCGGCATGCCTATCGACCCCGCCGAACAGGAAGCGTTGGAACACTCCGCGGGACGGTTGTCGGAACCCTTGGAGCAACGGGGCCTCAGAGATACCGGTTGAGACGGGCGGCCGGTTCGATTCCACAACCGGAGAAATGAGCGGAAGATGGAAAACGCGCAGATTGCAGACCTCTTCGACACCATCGCCGACCTGATCGAGCTGAAGGGCGGCAATGAGTTCCGTATTCGGTCCTATCGCCAGGCCGCGCGCACCGTTCGGGATCACCCCGAACGGCTGGAAGACTTGGTGGAAGCGAACGAGGACCTGAGCGATCTCCCGAACATCGGGGAGCGGACGGCCGACAAGATTCGGGAGATCATCGAGACCGGTACGTGCGCCCGCATCGAAGAACTCCGGAAAGACATCCCCGAAGGACTCACGCACCTGATGGAGATCCCCGGTCTCGGCCCGCGTAAAGCCAAGGAGATTTACGACGAACTCGGCATCGAAACGCTCGATGGACTCCGCAAGGCGTGCGAGAAGGGAGAGCTTCGCGCGTTGCCCGGAATGGGCGAGAAGACCGAGCAGAACATCCTGAAGGCATTGAAGACCGTCGAGGCTTCGGCGGGCCGCATCAAGCTGAATGAGGCCTCGGGCCACGTGGAATCGCTGGGGCGACACCTCGACGCCCTCGGCGCCGTCAGCCGCTGGGAGATCGCCGGCAGCTTTCGCCGCCGGAAAGAAACCGTCGGCGATCTGGACATCCTGATTCGTGCATCGGACCGGAAGGCGGCGACCGGGCAGATACTCGAATACGCCCCGATCGCCGACGTGCTCACCCAGGGAAAGGAGCGCGTGTCCGTGCGGCTTGACGGCGGCCTGCAGGTGGACTTCCGCTTCTTTGATCCCGCCGCTTTCGGTTCCGCCTGGCTGTACTTCACCGGATCGAAAGCCCACAACATCAAGCTGCGCCGCCGTGCTCAGGATCGGGGATGGAAGCTGAACGAGTATGGACTGTTCAAGGGCGACCGGAGGCTGGCCGGAAAAGACGAGGATGCGGTCTACCACCGGCTTAACCTGGCTTGGGTCCCGCCGGAACTTCGTGAAGATCGCGGTGAAATTGACGCCGCGGAAAATGACCGGCTCCCGGACCTGATCAGGCCGAACCAGATTCGTGGGGATTTGCAATGCCACACGAAGGAGACTGACGGGGCCGACACCATCCAAGACATGGCCCAGGCAGCGCAGGACATGGGCTACCAGTACCTGGCCATCACCGACCACTCCAAGGCGGTTCACGTTGCCCATGGCATGGACGAAGAGCGACTCAAGAAGCACGCAGACCGCATCCGCGAAGTCGGCCGGAACTTGAAGTCCTTCTGGCTGATGGCGGGCGTGGAGGTCGATATCCTCAAGAGCGGCAAGCTGGACCTGGACCCGGATGTTCTGGCCGACCTCGACTGGGTGGTGGCCAGCGTCCATTCGTACATGGACCTTGGTCGGGGCCCGATGACCGACCGCCTGGTCAAGGCCGTGGAGAGCGGCGTGGTCCATTGCCTCGGCCATCCGTTCGGGCGCCTCATCGGCAAGCGTGAGCCGATGCAGTTCGACACCGAGAAGGTGTTTGCCGCCTGCCGGGACAACGGCGTGTACGTGGAGATCAACGCC
The DNA here is from genome assembly GCA_964490295.1 of uncultured Planctomycetota bacterium. Taxonomy (GTDB): domain Bacteria; phylum Planctomycetota; class PUPC01; order PUPC01; family PUPC01; genus CAZBCO01. Next base: position 10,414 of record CAZBCO010000222.1, on the reverse strand, counting down.
CAGCCCGAGCGGCTCGACCTGCCGGACACCTATTGCCGCGAGGCCCGCGACGCAGGCGTCCGGTTCACCCTCGGCAGCGACGCCCACAAGGCCGACGGGCTTGCGGTGATGCCCTTCGGCGTCAACGTCGCACGGCGCGGCTGGCTCGAAAAGAAAGACGTTCTCAACACCAAAACAGCAAAGCAACTGCGCAAGGCCCTGAAGAAATGACCGCCGCATCGGACAAGAAAATCGAGCACCTGACCAAGCGCGAGGCCCGCGACGAAGCGCGGGAACTGCGCGAACAGCTCCACCATCACGACTATCAGTATTACGTGCTCGACGACCCCGATATCTCCGACGAAGAATACGACCAGCTCAAGAGCCGACTGTTGGCCATCGAAGACGCGTTTCCCGATCTGGTCACGCCCGACAGTCCGACGCAACGCGTGGGTGCCGCACCCCGGGACGACATGGACACCGTCCGCCACGAAACGCCGATGCTCAGCCTCCAAGCGATCCGGACGGAAGACGCGTTCCGCCGATTCTGGCAAACCTGCGGCTCCGCGCTCGGGCGGGAGCGGGTGCCGATGGTCGGCGAGCCGAAGTACGACGGCATCAGTGTCGAACTCGTCTATGACAACGGCGTCCTGACGTCCGCCTCGACTCGTGGCGACGGTGAGACGGGCGAAGACGTGTTGCCCAACATCAAGACCGTCAATGAGGTCCTCCTTCGGCTCCGGGACACAGAGGGCATATCAACGCCGCGGCACCTGGTGGTTCGCGGCGAAATATATATGAACAAGAACGAGTTCCGCGCGATGAACAGGCGGCGGGAGGAGGCGGCGGAGAAGCCGTTCGCCAATCCCCGCAACGCCGCGGCCGGCAGCCTGCGCCAACTCGATCCCAAGGTCACCGCGGACCGCCCGCTTCGCATCTTCTTCTGGGAGATAGTTCCGTCGTCGAGCGCCCGGCCGGCCTCGCAGTGGGCCTGCATTGAGCGCATGAAGAAGCTCGGCCTGAAAATCAACCCGCTGTGCCGCAAGCTCGAATCAGCGGATGCCGCGGTCGCATGGTACGCCGAGATGGCCCGGCAACGCGAGGAACTGGACTACGAGATCGACGGGACCGTGTTCAAGGTGAATGCCCTGGCCGATCACGACGCTCTCGGCACGCGGTCGGCCAACCCGCGCTGGGCCGTGGCCTGGAAGTTCGAATCGCGGCGCAAGACGACCCGGATCGAGGCCATCGAAGCATCGGTCGGCCGGACCGGCACGCTCACGCCCGTGGCCGTGCTCGCCCCGGTCCATATCGGTGGGGTCGAGGTCACGCACGTGAGCCTGTACAACCAGGACGAAATCAACCGCAAGGACGTCCGCGTGGGCGATCACGTGCTGGTTGAACGCGCGGGAGACGTGATCCCGCACATCGTCCGCGTCGAGACGCAGAAACGCAACGGGAGAGAGCGGAAATACCGGCTGCCGAAGAAATGTCCCGCGTGCGACGGCCCCGTGTCCAAGCCCGAAGGTCAGGCGGCCACCCGATGCAGCAACGCGTCCTGCCCCGCGCAACTCAAGGCCGGAATCCTCCATTTCGTATCCAGGGGAGCATTGGACATCGACGGCTTGGGCGATAAGCTCGTGGGCCAATTGGTCGATCAGGGCATCGTCGGCAACTTCGCCGACTTGTTCGGCCTCACCGTCGAGGAATTGCGCCCCTTGGACCGTATGGGCGACAAAAGCGCGCGGAATCTGGTCGACGCCATCGAGGACAGTCGCGACAACGTCACACTCACTCGGTTGATATTCGGGCTGGGTATACCGCACGTCGGCGGCGCAATGGCGGCCGACCTGGCGCAGGCTTACGGCTCCCTCGGCGCATTGGCCGACGCAGATGAAGACGACCTGAAAGTGAGCGAAGGCCTCGGCGACACCGTGGCCTCCGCTATCGTACAGTGGTTCAAGAACCGAAAGAACAAGAACCTCCTCCGCCGCTTGAAGCAAAAGGGCCTCGATCCGAAGATCGCGCGCCGGGGCAACCGTCTCGACGGCGTAACGCTGGTGGTCACTGGCTCGCTGGACTCGATGAGTCGCGACGAGGCCAAAGAGGCGATCCGGCAACAAGGCGGTCGAGCCACGTCCAGCGTGTCCGCCAAAACGGATTATCTCGTGGTGGGATCCGACCCCGGTGAGAACAAACAGAAGGACGCGGACGCACATGGTGTCAAAAGGATCGATGAAGGTGAGTTTCTGAAACTGCTGGGACAGAAGAAAGGCGGGTGATGTTGATGCACGAGTTTCAAGACCGGCCAGACGCCGGGCGGCGTCTGGCCAAGCACTTGACCCAATTCGCCGGCCAGAACGTGATTGTTCTCGCCCTGCCACGCGGGGGCGTCCCGGTCGGCTACGAGATCGCCCGCGAATTAAACGCGCCCCTCGACGTGTTCATGGTGCGCAAACTCGGGGTCCCCGGGCGCGAGGAACTGGCGATGGGGGCTATCGCGTCCGGCGGTATCCGTGTGATGAACCACAGCGTCTGCCGCATCCTGCACATTCAACGAGACGCGGTCGACGCCGTGGCCGTTCGTGAACAGGAGGAACTCGACCGGCGCGAACGGGCATACCGGGGTGATCGACCACCCGTTGACGTCAAGGGACGCTCGGCGATCCTGGTGGACGACGGACTGGCTACCGGCGCCACCATGCGAGCGGCAATCCAGGCGGTCAGCGAGCTCGACCCCAGCCATATCATCGTTGCCGTTCCGACCGCCCCGCAGGACACGGTCGCCGAACTGCAACCGCAAGTCGACGAGGTCATCTGCGTCGCCACGCCGGACCCGTTCATGGCCGTCGGTAACTCCTACGTCGATTTTCGGCAGACGACCGATGACGAGGTCCGAATGCTATTGCAGCAGGCCCACGACGAATATGATTCGGCGCACAAGGACAGGAGGTAGATCATGGCAAACACTCAGCATCAGGAGACTCGAAGAGTACAGATCGAGGCCGGCGACGTTGCCCTCGACGGCGACCTCGGAATACCAGGCGACGCCCGATCGCTCGTCGCCTTTGCTCACGGCAGCGGAAGCAGCCGGCACAGTCCGAGAAACCGGCGCGTCGCTGAATTCCTGCGGTTGCGCGGGATCGGCACGCTGCTGTTCGACCTGCTGACCCCGGAAGAGGACGAGAGGGATCGGATGACGCGGGAACTTCGGTTCGACATCGATCTCTTAGGCTCCCGGCTGACACAGGCGACGAACTGGTGCCTTAACCAGCCGGACCTGGAACACATGCGGTTGGGCTATTTCGGAGCCAGCACCGGCGCGGCGGCCGCACTGGTTGCCGCCACGCGGCACAAGAGCTCCGTTCATGCCGTCGTATCGCGTGGCGGCCGGCCCGATCTGGCCGAACTCGCGCTGAGTGAGGTCCAAGCCCCCACCTTATTGATCGTCGGCGAGAATGATCCCACGGTGTTACGCCTGAATCAGGACGCCCTGCTGGTCATCCACGCCAAGAAGGAACTGAAGATTGTGCCCGGCGCTACGCATCTGTTCGAGGAGCCTGGAGCGCTGGACGAGGTGGCCCGGATGGCTGCCGACTGGTTTCGGACGTATCTGACGGACGACAGCCCCAAGCCGTCCGCCGGTTGATTGCATTGGGGTGAATGGAAAGGAGGTCACACATGTCCGTGGCAAAGGTTATTGAGATATCGGCTCAGTCGGAGACGAGCTTTGAAGACGCCATCAACAAAGGCATCGAGCGCGTCTGCAAAACCTGCGACCACGTGAGCGGGGCGTGGGTCAAGGAGCAGAAGCTTGTGGTCAGCGACGGCAAAATCACCGAATACCAGGTGGACATGAAGGTCACGTTCATCCTCAGCGAATGAGACGCCCAGGGACGCAGACCTTGAGGCGGAACTGAGACCGAAACTGCCGGGATGAATCGGCTCGCGGGCAGCAGTGCCGGCGTGTGTGCCGTGTCCGTTCACCGGTGCAGGAGGACCGTATTGCCCGAGCTTCCGGACGTACACCATTTCAAGACGTATCTCGATGCAACGGCCCTGCATCAGACGGTCGTACGGACCTCGTTGCGCGATGCCCGCCTGCTGGGCGGCGCGTCGGCCCAACTCATCGCCCGCCGTCTCAAGGGACGGCCCCTGTCCGAGAGCCGCCGGCACGGCAAGTTCCTCTTCGCCCGCTCCGGCGATGCCGGATGGCTTGTTTTCCATTTCGGGATGACCGGAGAACTCCATTACTATCACGATGCAGCGGTCGAGCCAGACGGCGCGAAGTTGGTTCTCGACTTCCGCAACGGACATCACCTCGCCTATATCAACAAACGGCGGCTGGGGCAGATCGACTTCACGGAAAGCCCGGATCCGTTCGTGGAAGGCAAGGGACTCGGGCCGGACGCGATGAGCGACGATCTTGACCGCGCGACCTTTATCGAGCGCTTTCGAGGTCGATCCGGCATGCTGAAACCCGCGCTGATGAACCAGGCGATTATCGCGGGGCTTGGCAATATCTATAGTGACGAGATACTTTTTCAGGCCCGCCTTCACCCCAAGACCCAGGCGGACGCACTCAACGACGGCCAACTGAAAACATTGTATCGCACCATGCGCCGCGTCCTGCGCGTCGCCTGCTCGAAGCAGGCGGACATCGACCGGTTGCCCGGAGGATACCTGCTGCCGCGGCGCGCGGCCGGTGAGGCCTGCCCCAAGTGCCGAGGCTCTCTCCGGAAAATCACGGTGTCGGGCCGGACGGCGATCTTCTGCCCCCGATGCCAGCGGTAATGACACCGCCCCACCGGAGTACGGCCGCTCAGTGCGAGTACGTGCCGACCAGCTCCGCTTCGTCCACGACGTGTCCCGCCATCCGTTGCTCGACATCCGCTTTCGACAAGCCCTCCTCCCAGTCCGCCTCCTGGTCCAGGGCGTAGACTTTGAAGAAATAGCGGTGGGTGCCTGAGGGCGGCGCCGGGCCACCGTACGCCTGGCGGCCGAAATCGTTCCGGCCTTGTGTGCCCGGAACACTGTCCTCGTCGATCTCGGACACGACGGGTATCCCGTAGACCACCCAGTGGACCCAGGTCTTGTTGGGCGCGTCGGGGTCATCGACGATCAGCACCAAGCTCTTCGCCGAGTCGCGAACTTCGGCGATGGTCAGCGGCGGATTCACGTCGTCCCCGTCCGCCGTATACGTGGGTGGGATCGCCCCATTCGGCTCGAAGGCCGGGCTTCGGACTTCCATCAGACACCTCCTGAATTCAACACTCGCACTCACCGCCAAGCAACTTCTCGTACACGTCCTTGGCCCAGTACAGTTGGGTACCGGCGCCCTCGACGGCGGTGATCAGCAACGTTTCGGCGACTTCACCCTTGCTGGCCCCGACCTCAAGGGCCTTCTTGATGTGCTCCTCGGTGCAGTGCGGACATCGGAACGAGCAGGCCAGCGCCAGCATCAGCAACTCGCGCGTCTTGTCCTCCAGGCAACTCTTGTCTTTGCACTTCTGATAGAACTCCTGAAACGCTCCGCCGATCTCGGGCGACTGCTCGACATACCAAGGCTTCTTCTGCTCGGCCATTTCTTCTTCCTCCTGTTCAAACGCACTCCAGACGACCGATTGCCCTCCCCAACGCCGGAAAGGCATCTTACATTAAGGATAGTCGTCATCCCTCTCGGTGCCAATCGCGGCCTGCCCGATTCCGGAGTCGTATTTTCCGGCGTTCTTGTGAAGTGGTTTGCACTACATTCGACCGGCGGCGACCATGTAGTTCACACGACGACAACAAGAGTCTTCGATTCCCTACGTCGGAATCGTGCAAAATACGATTGTCCACCATCCAGGTGGCGTTGATAATTGAGCAAGCGTTGAAGCTGGTGTAATAGTCGGATTGGCCGAGGGGGTCCGCCGCGGGAGGAATGGGCGGACGCAACTCTCAAACAGGAGGGCGAGGCGATGACGCAACACATCGAAGAGATGGGCAGAGAGATTTGGGCGTATCTTCCGAACCTGATCGGAGCGCTGTTGATCCTGGCCGCCGGCTGGGTGCTGGCGCTGGGCGTCGCGGCCCTCGTGCGGGGGATTCTGCGGCGGACCTCTCTCGACGACCGGATTGCCAAATGGCTTCTGGGCGAGGAGCGGGCCGAAAGGCTGAACGTCGAGAGGGGGCTGTCCAAGGTCGCCTTCTATACCATTCTGATACTGGTTCTTGTGGCGTTCTTCCAAGCGCTCGGCCTGACTCTGGCCACCCAGCCGCTGAACAAGATGCTAACCCAGGTCTTCGAATTCATCCCCCGTCTGCTCGGCGCCCTGCTGCTGCTGCTCGTCGCCTGGCTGGTGGGTAGCGGGATGCGGCTGCTGGTCCGTCGCGGTGCGAGTGCTGCCGGACTCGACGAGAAGCTGGGCAGCAAGGAAGAAGGCAAGGCGCCGGTATCCGGCCTGCTCGGCGACATTGTCTACTGGCTGGTCCTGCTCCTCTTCCTCCCGGCTGTGGTGGGAGCCTTGCAGCTTGGCGGATTGCTCGAACCCGTGACCGCGATGACCGAACGGTTCCTCGCCTTTCTGCCGAACGTCTTCGCAGCGGCGCTGATCCTGGTAGTGGGCTGGTTCGTCGCGCGGATCGTCCAGCGAATTGCGACCGGTCTGCTGGTGGCGGTCGGGGTCGACCGCCTTAGTGAACGGGTGGGCCTGGCCAAGGCCCTCGGCGAACGGAAACTGTCCGGGGCCTTGGGCTTGGTGGTTCAGATTGTGATCCTGGTCCCCGTGGCCATCGCGGCACTGAACGCGCTCCAACTGGAAGCGGTCACGCAACCGGCCAGCAACATGCTGGACACGGTACTCGGAGCGCTGCCGAGTATCTTTGCGGCCGCACTCATTCTGCTGTTCTCCTATCTCGTCGCGCGGGTCGCCGCGGCGGCGGTCGTTAACCTGCTGACCGGGGTGGGGTTCAACACCATCCTCGTGCGGCTCAAGCTATGTGACCACGAACCCGCGGAAGACGAGACCACCCCGGCCGAAGTCGCCGGCTATGTCGTGATCCTGCTGACGATGCTGTTTGCCGCGCTGGAAGCCGCGCAGGTTCTGGGCTTCACCGCCCTCGCCGGCTTGGTTACGGAACTCACCGTGTTCGCCGGCCGGGTCCTGTTCGGCGTCATCATTCTGGGGTTCGGCCTGTGGCTCGCCAATCTTGCGGGCCGGGCGGTCCGATCCACCGAGAGACCGCAGTCCGGGACACTGGCTATCGTCACGCGGGTGACGATTCTGGGCCTCACGACCGCCGTCGCGCTTCAGCAGATCGGCGTGGCAGACGACATCATCCGCCTGGCCTTCGGGCTGCTGCTTGGGGCCGGTGCGGTAGCCGCCGCGCTCGCCTTCGGATTGGGTGGCCGAGAGTTCGCCGCGCGTAAGCTGTCCGAATGGGGCGGCGAAAAAAAAGAACAGTAGGCGTCACGAGGACAGCGGAAGAGGAGAAGGAGAAGCCGACATGGAACTGATCCCGATTTACCAACCGCGGTCGTGGGACGACCCGGAGGGCATGATGCGCGCGGTCGATGATGACCGCTTCTATCGCAGGCTTTCCGGTGGCCGGAAGCCGCCCGCCGATGAACGGACGGGGGCTTACCCCGTCGATATCACGGAGGATGAGGACGCTCTGCGGATCGAAGCGGAACTGCCGGGCTTCACGCGCGACGAGATCGAAGTCTCGCTGGATGAAGGCACGCTGACGCTTCTGGCCGAGCGGCGTCCCAGGGGCTCGACCGGAACCCGGCAGCTCTCCGAACGGCGTTTCACGCGGGTCGAACGTTCCTTCACGCTGCCCCTCGATGTGGACCATGGCCGAGCGGAAGCGGAACTGCTGGACGGCGTCCTCTACATCACGTTGCCCAAGCTGCTCCCCCCCGCCCCCAAGCGTATCCCCGTTACCTAGAAAGGAGTGCTACTATGACCACCCTGCCGCTGATTGATCCGACCAAGGCCGAGGGCGAAACCGCCGAGGCGTTTGAACAGGTCAAGAAACAGTTCGGCGTTTCGAACGTACCCAACACGTTTCGTCAGATGGGCCACAAGCCGAAGTTCCTCAAGGCCCTGATGGCGATGGATGAGGTCGTGTTCGGCGACGATGCTCTGGACGGCAAGACGAAGCACCTGATGGCCGTGGCCGTTTCTGCCGCCTGTGGCTGCGAGTATTGTGTGCTCGCGCACACGACGGTCGCAAAGAGCCTGGGAGCCTCGGACGAAGAGGTCGCCGAAGCTCTCAGCGTGGCGGCCGTGATGGGCGCCTACAACAACTTCAACAAGGCCACCGGACTGGAAAACGATATCGTGCCGTCGGGCGAATCCGAGGAGTCCTGATGCATCGCCCCTCGCCGGAGCGACTGAAGAAAGGAAGGCCTGTTCTGATCAGGCGGCCGGGTGTGCAACGGTTCCTTTCGAGTGCGTAAGCGTTGCACCCGGACAGTGGAAGGCAACGTTCGACGGTAACTGAGAGGAGGCCTCGGAGTGGTCAAAGAACACGTCGTCGCCACAATCGGCGATTTGAAGAACGGACAGATGAAGGCGGTCACAGTCGATGACCAGCCGATCCTGCTTCTGCGTTGGAATGATGAGATTCGTGCCTATCACGGCGAGTGCCCCCATCACGGGGCGCCGCTTGACGAAGGCACGCTGCACAAGGGGCATGTTCGCTGCCCGTGGCACCAAGCCGTGTTCGATGCGTTGACCGGCCAAGTGACCGAACCGCCCGCACTCGACTCGTTGATCCGATACGAAGTCCGGGTAGACGGCGAAGACGTAATCGTCAAGCGGCCCGACACAGAGCCTGAGCCGACGATGGCCAGGCCGGTGTCCGGCAAGAGCGAGCCGACCTGCTGCGTAATCGTCGGGGCGGGAGCGGCGGGGCTGTGCGCCGCCGAACAGATGCGCCACGCCGGCTTTACCGGCCGCGTTGTGATTCTGACGAAGGAAGAACACCTGCCCTATGACCGCACCGAACTAAGCAAGACGTACCTTGCCGACCCCGACGCGACAGCCCCGCTGCTTCGCTCCCAGGAGTTCTTCAATACGCACGGCATCGAAGTGCGGACCGGGTTCGAGGCGGTGTCCGTTGATTTGAACGATCGCATGCTCTACAGCTCCACCGACGATGAATTGCGGTATGACCGCCTGCTGTTGGCCTTGGGATCAACGCCGCGCCAACTGGCGGTTCCGGGAGAGGACCTCGATCACGTACATGTGCTGCGCTCGCTGAACGACTGCGACCGAATTCGCGAACAGGCGGCCACGGCCTCGACAGCCGTCGTGGTCGGTGCCGGCTTCATTGCGATGGAGGCGGCCTCGGCCCTGGCGTCGAGAGGGATATCCGTCACCGTGGTCGCGCCGGAATCGGTGCCCTTCGGGGCCACGCTGGGCGACGACGTGGGACGAATCATCCGGGAGCTCCACGAAGATAACGAAGTCACCTTTATGCTGGGCGAAAAGATCAAGGGGTTCGAGATCGATGGAGCTTCGAAGCGAGTCGCCTTGGAGAGCGGCCCCCGCATTGAGGCGGACATCGCGGTGGTCGGTGTCGGTGTCCAGCCGGCAGGGCTGAGCCTGACCGGGCTCAACCCGGAACGAGACGGCAGCCTCCAGGTCGGCAAGGATCTGCAGCTGGTCGAGGACGTGTACGTGGCCGGCGACCTGGCGTCCTTTCCAGACTGGCGGACCGGCGAAACGATCCACATCGAGCACTGGCGGCTGGCTCAACAGCACGGCCAAGTGGCCGGGCTTAACATGGCCGGGAAACCGACGTCGTTTCAGGGCGTACCGTTCTTCTGGACCCGTCACCATGGATCGAGTTTCCAGTACGTCGGGCACGCCACGCAGTGGGACGAACTGGTGATAGACGGCAACCTGTCTGAGCGCGACTTCGTCGGCCTGTACGTTCGTGAAGGCGGTGTGTTCGCAGCGGTTGGCTGTGGCCGCAACGCCGCAATGGGCCGCATCGCCGAACTCATACACGACCAAGGCATTCCGGACGTGGACGCCGTCCGGCGCAATGGTGACACACCGGCAAGGCACAATCTCCGTCCGGCCGTCGGGCGAACATAAGGCAAACGGTTGTTCTGGTTCAGCGTGAATTGGACAAACGCGGGTGAGTTTCTCAAGTGGCTGGCTTTCTCGTATTCTGACGCCAGAGTCGGTCATGATCCCTCTTCCGGATTATCCACAAATCTCGATAACATCGGAATCCCGGAGTAATGGTGATCGACGCTCCGCGTTACGTCAACCCAGGAGACACTTGACAGCCGCCTTGATCGGCCATACCATTCCCTTCGGAGGCCGTATCCGCCGGGTGCATGTCAATTTGAGGGCACCTGAAAGGCATAGCGGCTTGCGGTGAAGCGTTCCCACTGCCCACTCATCACCACCGAACGCACCGCAAGGAGTTC
>CAZBCO010000221.1:0-14929 GCA_964490295.1 uncultured Planctomycetota bacterium | reverse complement strand
TCGCATCGCATCCACAGGCCGTCGGGCATGTCTTTTTTCTTACGTGAGAAATGCCAAGCCATCTGCTACTCCGCTGGGCTGTGGTTGTGGTTCCACACGGCTTCACAGTATACTCGGAAGTGAGCGCCGTGTGAACCCCATGTTTGATTTTCAATCCGCCTCGGTGATGAGTTCGGCGATCCGGGCCTCGACGGCCTTTCGATCCTTGCCATCCAGCTTACCCGCCAACTGGGCCAGGTAGACGGCGTCGTTGGTGAGATCAAGCGACGCGACAATCTTCGGGATTTCACGCAGCTTCTCACTCATCTCCAGTATTTTCCGGAGGTTGACTTTGACCTCTTCGGACGCGGGCTTCTTGGCCGCCTGTTCGATGGCGTTGCTGAACTTCGCATAACGCTCGGCCATCGCCTTGATCGCCGCTTGACGCTGATCGTAGTCATCGTCGTCCAACTGCTTGAGCAACGTGTCGAATTGTTGTTGGTCGGCATCATCCATCGGACGCAGCCGAGCCAGGACCGTCTGGATCACCGGCGGACTGAATCGCCCGGGGAAGGGGGCAATACCCACGCGGGCGAGCATCGGCATCAGGCGTTCGTCGAGGTAGGCGGGGTCGTTGCGGTAGAACTCCGCAAAGGATTTAAACTTTTTCACCACCGGCGTGTCCGTGGTCAAATCGACCACGTTCAGCGGCCCCTTGGGCGATTGGAAAAGAGTCAGGAGTTGGCCGTCGGCATTGGTCAGCAGCAGCCGGAACGAGCCATTAGCCTGGTCCTCCACGTCCAGTTCACACCGGGTCTCCGACTGGTCCTGAAGGAAAATCTTGACGCTGTCCCCTTGCTCTTGCAATAAGCCGAAGACGTTGCGGGATGAGAACGAGATCCTGCTGTTGCCGCCCATCATTATCCTGTTCGAGCCTCCACCGCCGGCTGCTTGCTGCACCTTGCTGAACGCGTGGCTGGCCGGGGTCTGTCCGCCTGCGCCGCCGATGATCAGCGCCGGGCCTGCGGCCCGCTGTTTTGCGGGGTCCGGCAGGTCGCCTTCGTTACCCCAGTGAGCGCGGTCCAGGGCCAGCTTGCCGTCTCTGAGGGTGAGCTTGATCAGGGTTGGCAGGGCTTTGGATATGGATTTCATCTCCCCGATATCGAATTGGGGGGCGTCGGCCGCTGCGGCGGATGTGCCATAGCCGATAAGCATCCATATCGCTAATAGCTTGAATAAACGCATCATCTTACTCCTCAGTTTGGCCGGCTTGCCCAGCAGATCGAAGCTCTTGTATGGCTTGCGCCCGGTCATCGGCCCAGAAGACGCCCTTGCCGGCGACCAGGACGTTGGCCCCGGCCTCGACCAGCATCGCGGCGTTATCCGGCCCGACGCCGCCGTCCACGGCGATATCCACCTCGTCTCCGAACATTCGCCGGAGCTCGGGGATTTTGGCCACGGGTTCGGCGTTGAAGGTCTGGCCGGTGTAGCCGCACCGCACGGTCATCACCAGGATGATGCCCACATGGCCGACCAGATGGGCGACGGCTTCGGCCGGGGTCTGCATCTCAATGGCCACGCCGGGCCGCACGCCGAGGTCGGCGATTTGCCGGGCCAGCTCCCGATGATCGCCGTCTGTTTCGGGGTGGAAGAACAAGTCGTCCGCACCGGCCTCGGCATAGGGTTGAATGAATTTGGCGGGGTCGGTGAGCATCAGGTGGGTGGACATCGGCAGGTCGCAGACCTTGTCGAGGGCGGCGACGACACAGGGGCCGAAGGTAAGGTTCGGGGCGAAGTGGCCGTCCATCACGTCGACATGCAGCATGTCGGCTCCGGCAGTGGCCACGGCGTTGACCTCGTCACCGGCTCGCGCCAGATCGGCGGCGAGCAGCGACGGGGCGATGAGGACGGATTGTGCCATACTGCAGGCTCCGAGGGTTGGCTATTTATCGGTCAGCGCGGCCACGCCGGGCAAGGTCTTGCCTTCGAGGAACTCCAGCGAAGCTCCGCCGCCGGTCGAGATGTGCGACATCTTGTCGTTCAGCCCGGTCTGATTCACCGCGGCGACCGAATCGCCCCCGCCGATAATGGTGGTCGCGCCGGATTCGGCCATCGCTTCGGCCACGGCGAGCGTGCCCTTGGCAAACGGCTTCATCTCGAAGACACCCATCGGGCCGTTCCAGACGATCATCTTCGCGGCTTTGAGCTTGGCCACGAAGTTTTCGACGCTCTTGGGGCCGATGTCCAGGGCCAGCCAGCCGTCGGGAATGTTACCTTCGACGATGCGGACCGAGGCGTTCTCTTTGAAGTCATCGGCAATGACGTGATCGGTGGGCAGGAGCACCTCGACGCCCTTTTCCTCGGCGGCATCAAGAATGTCCTGGGCCACGACGAGTTTGTCGTCTTCAACCAGCGATTTGCCGATGCCGACGCCCATCACCTTGAGGAAGGTGTAGGTCATGCCGCCGCCGATGATCAGGGCGTCAATCTTGTCGAGCAGGTTCTTAATCACGCTGATTTTGTCCGAGACCTTGGCTCCGCCCATCACCGCGATAAACGGATGGTCAGGCTCACTGAGGGCCTTGGTGAAGTATTCGATCTCCTTCTCCAGCAGGAAGCCGGAGACGGCGGGGCTGAGGAAGTGCGTCACGCCCTCGGTCGAGGCGTGCGCCCGGTGGGCGGTGCCAAAGGCATCGTTGACGTATACCTCGCCCAGCGAAGCCAACTGCTCGGCGAAATCGGGGTCGTTCTTCTCTTCTTCAGGATGGAAGCGCAGGTTTTCCAGCACGGCCACGTCGCCGTCTTTCATCTTGGCGATGGCGGCTTCGACCTTCGGGCCGACGCAATCCGGGAGCATCACCACCTTGCTTCCGAGCAGGGCTTCCAGCCGCTTGGCGGTGGGGGCCAGGCTGTATTCGGGCTTGACCTTGCCCTTGGGGCGGCCGAGGTGCGACATCAGAATCAGGCGGGCACCGGCCTCGACGGCGTGCTGAATGGTCGGCAGCGCGGCCTGGATACGCGTGTCGTCGGTGATCTTGCCCTTGTCGTCCAAGGGAACATTGAAATCGACGCGCATCAGGACCTTGCGCCCCTTCAGCGGCACGTCGCGTATGGTCATCTTTGCCATCGGAAGCCTCCTCCCGTCGCCTATGGAAAAGAAGGGCGCCCCGAAGTCGCGAGGCGCCCCTCTCGGTTATCAACTTCGGCGCTTTACATCGCCGCCACTTTTTCGACCAGGTCCACCACGCGGGACGAGTAGCCCCACTCGTTGTCGTACCAGGAGATGACCTTGACCATGTTCGTGCCCGGCATTACCATGGTGGCCGCTGCGTCAAACACCGACGAACGCGAGTCGCCGACGATGTCGCTGCTGACCATCTCTTCGTCGTTGTAGCCCAGGATGTTGGGCATCTTCTCGGACGCCGCCTTGAACGCGGCGTTGATCTCTTCAGCGCTCACCGACTTCTTCAGCTCGGCGACCAGGTCGATGCACGATCCGTCGGGCACCGGGACGCGGAGCGCCATGCCGTTGAGCTTGCCGTTGAGCGAGGGGATCACCTTGCCGACGGCCTTGGCCGCGCCGGTGGTGCTGGGGATGATGTTCAGGGCGGCGGCACGCATCCGGCGCCGGTCGCTGTGAATCAGGTCCAGAATGCGCTGGTCGTTGGTGTAGCCGTGGACCGTGGTCATCAGGCCGTAGCTGACGCCGAAGGCATCGTCCAGCACCTTGACCACCGGGGCGAGGCAGTTTGTGGTGCAGGAGGCGTTCGAGACGCACTTGTGCTCGGGCTTGAGCACATCGTCATTCACGCCGAGCACCACCATCGCGTCGATCTCGTCCTTGGCCGGAACGGTCAGCACGACCTTGCGCGCTCCCGAGGCCAGGTGGCTGTCGTAGCCGGGCTTGCCGTTCGCGGCCTTCGCTCGGAAGACGCCGGTGGACTCGACCACCACATCCACGCCCAAGTCGCCCATCGGCAGCTTGCTGGGGTCTTTTTCGGCGGTGATCTTGACCACGTTGCCGTCAACCACCAGGTTGTCGCCATCGACGGTGATCTCGCCCTGGTAACGTCCGTGGACCGAGTCGTACTTCAGCAGGTGGGCCAGGCTGGTGGCGTCGGAAAGGTCATTGACCAGTACCACCTTGATGTCTTTGCCGCTGGCGTTGATCGCCCGCATCACCAAACGCCCAATACGCCCAAAACCGTTAATCGCTACCTTTACCGACATCCAGTTACCTCCTTACTAAAGAATCCGAACACAACCGAATCGAAATGTTACGGCCAATAGCTGGATTATAGGCGACTGCGTGTGGCTGTCAAGTCAATTAGCGATGAAACCGGGCCTATTGAGGTGGCCTTAGCGGGTGGTCTTTGTGGCCGGAATCCTCTGTTAGCGCTTGCACCCGACGCCCCGGTTCGGGCATACTGATGGGGTCATTTTGAGGAGGATGCCTTTGGATTGGGTTATTCCGACGGTTGTGGTGGCCGTTTCTGCCGTCTGCCTGGTGGTTCTGGGTGGGGTGGTGATGCTCATCCGGCGTAACGCCCACCTTTGGCTGCCGCGTCATCTGGCCGAGGCTCCGGCCCGGCGGAGGCGACGCGCGGCTCGCGGCGACGTGACGGACGTGATGTTTGCGTTCGTCGATCACTTCGAGCCGGTCCTCAAGCCGGGCCAGAACCCGCGACAAAAAGCCGGGGCGATGGAAAACTGGTGCGAGCTGTACCCGAAATTGGCCGCCAGACACCGAGACTCCGACGGCTGCCCTCCAAGGCGAACCTGGTCGTTCCCGTTTGAAACCTACCGCCCGGAGATCATCGAGCCATTGCTTGGCTTATGCCGACAGGGGCTTGGCGAAATCGAGGCGCACATCCACCATCAAGACGATACCTCGGACAGTTTCCGCGCGAAGATGCTGGAGGGACTCCGGCAATTCGCGTCGCACGGCCTGTTTACGGTGCCCGGCAAGAGCGGCCACTGCTTCAACTTCGTGCATGGCAACTGGACGCTTGATAATTCCAGCCCGGACGGGAGCTGGTGCGGCGTCAATGATGAACTCACCATTCTTCGTGAGCTTGGCTGTTACGCCGATTTCACGCTGCCTTCGGCACCCAGCCCAACCCAGACCCGCAAGAGCAACGCGATCTATTACGCCACGGACGACCCCCATCGTCCGAAATCGCACGACACCGGGGTTGATGTCCAAGTGGGCAGGGAACCGAGCGGCGACTTGATGATCGTGCAAGGCCCGCTCCTCTTGGATTGGTCGAATCGGAAGCTGGGGGTGTTTCCGCGAATCGATAACGCCGAGGTGACAACGGCCAACCCCGGCCGCCCGGAGCGCATCGATGCGTGGGTGCGGGCGGGCATCGGCGTCATCGGCCGCCCGGAATGGGTGTTCATCAAGGTGCATGCTCACGGAGCTAACGCTTGTGACCGCAACGCTCTGCTTGGCGAGCAAGCCGAGGCGATGTTCAGCTATCTGGAGTCGGCCTATGGCGCGGGCGCCTATCGCCTGCACTATGTTACCGCACGGGAGATGTACAATATCATCAAGGCCGCAGAGGCCGGCAAGACCGGCAATCCCGCTGCCTTCCGAGATTTTGCGATTCCGCCGTACTCCGGCCTCTCTGAAAGCTGAATAGCCGAAAATGTATCGAAATAATACGCCAAGCCTCTGTTTTGCGTAAGTGTTTCTTTCACAATGCCTTGTGGCTATTCCAGCGGCCAAGCGTTCTGTGCGATACGAACCAATAGAATCCTGCGCGTATTGACACCCCATCGGGGCTTCCCTAGAATCCTGCTGAAGCAGGGCTGCCATATTTCGGGCGAGGCCTTGTCTGTTCAGAGCGAGGGGTGCCGTTATGACGCTTGAGGAACGCTTTGTCGCCGTTGGAACCAGTGGCGTCAAATTTCGAGGTGTGCCGTTCTGGTCTTGGAACGATGAGCTTGAGACCGGGGAATTAGCTCGCCAGATAGCCGAGATGGCCGATGTCGGGCTTGGCGGCCATTTCATGCACGCCCGTCCGGGCCTGATCACACCCTATTTCGGGCCGGAGTGGATGGATTGCATCAAGGCCTCCGTCGAAGCCAGCAAGAAGCACGGGCTGAAGGCTTGGCTTTACGACGAAAACCGCTGGCCCAGCGGGTGCGCCGGCGGGGCGATTTCGGCGATGGGCGATGAATACGTCGGCAAGCAACTGCAATGGGAAGTGGCAGCGCCGGCAGGTTTCAAAGCGAACGGCTCCACCGTGGCCACGTTCCTGATTAAAGAGGACAACGACGGCCAGGTCGAATACCGAAGAATCGACCCGAAGCAGTGCTCGCGACGAAGCAAAGAGGCCAAAGAAGTGCTGCATTTCTTCTCGGCCAACGTGAACAAAGGGCATCAAGGCCAATACGTCGATGTTTTCAACCCCCAGGTGATCAAAGAGTTCATCAAACACACCTACCAGGGTTATCACAAAGCCGTGGGCAAGGAGTTCGGCAAGACCATTCCCGGCATCTTCACCGATGAGCCGCAGTTTGCCGCCCCAAGCCCGTGGTCGCCGGTGCTTCCCGAAGCCTTTGAAAAAGCTCGCGGTTATGACCTGATCGAATCCTTGCCGATGTTGGTCTTCGAGGTGGGGGATTACCAGGCGTTCCGTTACGATTTCTGGCGGACCTGTGCCGAGCTGTTCCTCAGCGCGTACACGCGCCAGATCGGGGCCTGGTGTGAGAAGCATAAACTCCCCCTGACCGGCCATTTGAACGTCGAGGACAGCCTGAGACAGGTGCGTTGCAGCGGGTCGGTGATGCCCCATTACGAACATATGCAGATTCCGGGGATTGATCACCTGTGCCGTCGCCTGGGCACGCATCTGCTCTGTAAACAGGTCAGCAGCATGGCCCATCAGTTCGGCGGCCGCCGCGTGCTGTCGGAGATGTTCGGATGTTGCGGGTGGAACGTGAGCTTCGAGGAGTTGCGCTGGATCGCCGCCTACCAGTTCGCTCTGGGGATTGACCTTGTCTGTCAGCATCTGGCCGGCTATTCGCTGCGCGGACGCCGCAAGCGCGATTATCCGCCCTCGCTCCATCATCAGCAGCCTTGGTGGGGCGATTATCGCATGCTCAACGACTATTTTGCACGGGTGACGTTGATGCTCACTCAGGGCAAGCATGTCGCGGATATCCTCGTGTTGCATAACGTCGAGAGCGCCTGGACGGAGCTCAAGCCTTCCGACATCACCCGCGCGGACGCCTTGAGCGACCACTTGGAGTCGCTCTGCAAGACGCTGATGGGGATTCATTCCGACTTTGATCTGGGCGACGAGAGCGTGTTGGCCGAACACGGAGCGGTGTCCAAGGGCCAACTCAAGGTTCGCTCCTGCACCTACCCGGTGGTGATAGTGCCCCGGTGCATCACGCTGCGCAGCAGCACGCTGGCCTTGCTTCAACGCCTGATGGACAAGGGTGGCACCGTCCTCCTGGCGGGTGACCCGCCGACACGGCTTGATGGGCGCGTGTCCGAGAAGCCCGCTGAAGTACTTAAGGACGCCGTGCGGGTGGTGCCGGAGGCCGCTGCCCTCAAGAAGGCTCTGGCCAAGGTTCTGACCCCGCACATTGAGGTGCTCAGCGGCAACCGCGATGCGGCTTCGGTGTATGTGCAGCAGCGTGACTGCAAGACGCAGCAGGTCTTTTTCCTGACGAACATCGACCGCGAGAAGGCCGTGAACGCCGTGGTTCGGCTCCCCGGAGCCGGGCGCCTGGAATCCTGGGACCCGGCCACCGGCAGCGTCGAGCCGGTGCGCACGCTCAAGAAGGGCAAGTGCTGCCAGGCCGAGCTGCCGTTGGAGGCGATGGGCTGTGCCTTGCTGGTATATCATCCGCGCAAGAAGAGCGTTCCCGTGCGGGTTCATAAGCCCCAGCATGTAAAGACTATAAAGCTGCAAGAGGCGTGGCTGGTCAGCCGGACGGAGCCGAACGCCTTGACTGTCGATAACTGCTCTTATCGCATCGGCACGAGCGAATGGTCGCCCCGCATGTCGGTGCTGCGGGTGCAGAAGGAATTGGATGCGATTCGAGGCTCGGAAGTCTGTGAGTTCAAGTATGTCTTTGCCGCGGATTTCCATGAGAAAATCCCTCACGACTTGAGCCTGGTGATCGAAGACCCGGAACACTATGAGATGATGGTAAACGGCCTTCCCATGGGCACCGGGAACGGCGAGCCGAAATGCGATGAGGGGTGGTGGCGCGATATCGCCTTCCGCCGGTTCAACATCGCCGATAAGTTGAGGCCGCAGGCCCTCAACGAGGTGGTGCTGCGTCGCGTGATTGACGGCAAAAACGCCCGCAAGGAGCTGAGCCAACAGCTTGAATCCCGTCCTTTGGAACAGAACCGATTGGAATTCGGAAACGAGATCGAATCCCTTTACATCATTGGCCAGTTCCTGGTTCGTTCCGGTAAAAATTTCGAGCCGCTGGAGCGCCGGGCCTCTCGAACCCTCGGCGGCTTCACCTTGGTGGACGACTGGCATCAGGCCGAGACCGGCGACCTGGTCCCGCAAGGGCTTCCCTTCTATGCCGGTACGGTTCGGCTCAGCCAGATGATCATCGTCAGCCCACGGGTGCTGGCGTCCGCCAAACAGGCGGTCTACAGCTTCGACCCGCCGGACGCGATTGTTGCCCGTGTGTGGGTCAATGGCCGTGATGTCGGGGTCCGCTCGTGGCGACCTTACGCCTATGATGTGCTCAAGCACCTGTTGCCGGGCCGGAACGAAATCGCGGTGGAGCTGACCAACAGTTGCCGGAATCTGCTCGGCCCGCATCATCATATTGACGGGGAACTCCACGCGGTCAGCCCCGGGAGCTTCACCGAGTCCAAGAGCTGGACCGACCGCCCGGATATCCCGGACTGCGTCTGGACCGATGCCTATTCCTTCACCCGGTTCGGCATGGTGGAACCCGGCAAGCTGGTGTTTACCAAGTAATCGGCGCTTTCGGGCGAGTTGACATCTGTCCGAGAGTCCCCTAAAATCAACGTATGAACTATCCAATCCGAATCCTTGTCGCCGTGGTTGTCTGTTTATCGGGAGCGGCCCACGCCGCCGAGCTGCCGACCCAGCAGGCCATCCGAAGGGCGCGTGACCACGTCTTCCCGGCCCTGGTGCATATTCAGGCGGTGAGTTCGCTCTTCCAGGGCGGCCGGAAGCAGCAATCGGTCTCTGCGGGAAGCGGGGTGGTGATCAGTGACCAGGGCTACATCATCACCAATTACCATGTTGTTGGTCGGGCAGACTCGGTCATTTGTACGCTTTCGGACAAGCGGCAGGTGAGGGCCAAACGCATTGGCGGCGACCCCTGGACCGACCTGGCGGTCATTCAGATTGACGCCAAAGAGCTCAAAAGCGAAGCCATTCGCGTCGCGGAATTCGGCGAGATGGCCCAGGTGGAGGCCGGCGACTACGTGCTGGCGATGGGCAGTCCGCTTTCGCTCTCGCGCTCCATTTCTCTGGGCATTGTCAGTTGCGCCGACCGCTATCTTCCGGGCGGATACAAGCTGCCCACCGGGGAGCCGACCGGGCTGTTCAACACCTGGATTCAGACCGACGCGGCCATCAACCCCGGCAATTCGGGCGGGCCGCTGGTGAACCTCGAAGGCAAGATAATCGGGATCAACGCTCGTGGCGTCACCCAGGCCAGCAACATCGGGTTTGCCATTCCGGTCGATGTGGTCACACGGGTCAGTTCGGCCCTGATCAAGCACAAACAGGTGGCCCGGAGTTGGATCGGCGTGACCTTGCAGCCGTTGCGGGGCGTGGACGGAGCGGCCGGCCGCTCGGTAAAGCAAGGGGTAGTGGTCGGCGGCGTCGAAGAGGGTTCTCCCGCCGATACCGCCGGCCTGCGTCCGGGCGACAGGCTGCTGGAACTGAACGGGCAGGAGCTCAGCGCGGTCTTCCTCGAAGAAGTGCCCGCGGTGTACCGGCGCATTGCGGAGATTCCGCTGGATAAGGTGGCCGTGCTGAAATACACGCGGAACGGTAAAGCGTTAGATGTCGAGATCAAGGCTGAGCCGCTCAGCTCCGGCCAGCCCACCGACCGCGAGATTGCCGCGTTCGGTCTGGTGGTGCGGAACATCACCAACGAAGATGTGCGGGTGCAGAACCTGGCCGACCGTGTCGGGGCGCTGGTGCAGAGCGTCTCCGCCACCGGGCCGGCCGGTTTGGCGGGTCTTCGCAACAACGACATCATCATCGAGATGAATCGTGAGCCGGTAAAAAATGTCGGCGATCTCATCCGCATCTTCGGCAAGCTGCCGAAGGATCAGGCGCGAACGCTGGTGCGTTATCGCCGTGGGTTTTCTGTTAATATCGCTTTGGTTCGTCGGGGGAAATAGAACGCCATGAGATTCACGAAAAGGATGGTGCTTGTGGTTGCGTGGTGCTTGGCCTGCGGCGTCGTGCAGGCCGAGGGTGAAACCAACACCAAGGGGGGGATTGCCCAGGCCTTCAAGAAGACCAGCTCGGCGGTGATTGTGCTTCGGGCCACTTATGCCACCAAGGCGACCGGCACGGAACAACAGACGACGCAGCAGCACTTGGCGGTGATCGTCGCTCCGGACGGCTTGGTGATGTTCTCCGGCGCGGTGGCCAGTCTGGTCGAGCAGGTCAGCGACGTGGTGGGGACGGTGGACGGGGCGGAGGTTCCGGCCGTGTACCTGGGCCAGTCGGGCAGCTTGGCTTTTGCCCGGCTCAAGCCCGCGCCACCCCGGCAGTTTCCTTTTATCGAGTTTGACCCCGCCTATGACATCTCGGTCGGTGAGGAGGTCTTTGCGATCGGGAGCCTGGGCGCGGAGTACAACCACGCCCGCACGTTCATTGCCTCGCGTATTGCCGCCGTGGTCGACACGCCCACCACACTGTACCTCTTCGGGCGTCGTGATGTGCCGCAGGGTGCCCCGGTGTTCACCACCAAGGGCGTGGCCATCGGTGTGGTCGGTATCGAAGAGCAGTATTACCGCGTGGCGATGCGGCATCCGCAGCGTAAAACCGCGCTGGCGGCGTTGGTGGCAAACCCCACCGTGCTGCCGGCCGACCATATCATTCCGCTGGTCAAAGAGCCGCCCCAGGCCGGCCAGGCGGACTATGCTCGCAAGGGTTGGATTGGGGCCGCCGTGGAGGTCATCTCGCAGGAGGTGGCGGCCGAGTTGGGGGTTCCGGACCGTCGAGGCGTGTACGTCTCTTACGTGGTCCCCGAATCCGAGATCGGCAAGGCGGGCCTCAAGCAGGGCGACGTGATCCTGACCTGGGCCGACGAACCGGCTCGCGGGCAGAACGCCGCCGAGCTGCTGGAATTCCAGAAGATGGTTCACGCCACCCTGCCGGGCGAAACCGTGGCCCTGGAGGTCTTCCGAGGTGAGGAACGCCTGACGCTGAAGACCAAGGTCGAGCCGACACCGCCCGGATTCGCCCAGGCCAAGGCCACCAGCATCCGGGAGGTGGCGATTATCGTCAAGCCCTTGACGTATGATGTACGCCTCTCGTATCGGATGGACTGGAAGGCATCCGGCGTGATTGTTTCTTACGTGGCTCCGGGCGGAGCCGCCGGCCTGGGCGGACTTCAGCGCCTGGACGTGATTCGAGAGATCGACGGGAAGCCGGTGGTTTCGCCGGCTGCGCTTCAAAAAGCGATTCAGAACGCTCGTAAGGCCAAGAAGAAAGAAGTGGTGTTGCTGGTGGGGCGGAAAAGGAACACCCAGTCTGCCCTGGTCCGTATCCGCCTCGGTAAATAGCAGAAAAAAAAAGCTTCAAGCCCATTGTTGCCTGAATGGGGCTATCCTGCTAGGATAGTGGCGTCACGCGATTTGGCATACGGAGAAGTCAATCATGTTCAGAAGCCTGTGCCTTGTGCTGCTGTTCTCGTGGATGCTGCCTGCTGCGTTTGCGGCGGAGGTGGACCCTGTCGTCAAGCATTATGACGATACGCTGGAAGCCCTGCGCAACCGTCCGGAAGACGGGGCGTTGGTGTTATCGCTCCTGCCGCCCGGCCGGCCGCCCACCGCGGAGCAACGGGCGGCCTTGAACCGTGTCGTGCAGTTTGTTGAGAGTCAAGCGGCCAAGCAGCCCAAGCACTACGTACGGCAACACAACCTCTACACCGCCCTCTGGAAACGGTATCAGTTCCTGGGGGATGTGGCCGATGCTGAACGGGCACGCACACAAGCCCTTGTCGCTCTGGAGCTGGCCGAGCCGGGGTCGAATGAGCGAGCTCAGTGCTCCTACGAGTATGCCCTTACCGGCTTGGGGCTTCGCTCCGAACACGTCGCCAAGGTGCTGGGGGACTCGCCCGTCGAGGCCAATATCGAGGCCTTTCGCATGGCGATGCGCTCCACGATGAACCAGGGGCCTTATGTGCCCCTGATCTCGCTTCAACTGGGGAAACTGTATCTGGCCCAGGGAGCGAAAGACGAGGCCGAGCGTTATCTGCGCGAGGCGTTGACGCTGGACCGAACCAGCAAAGGTTACATCAGCAATCAGGCGTACGATGTCATAGGGTGCATGCGGCTGGACGCGGACAAGGTCGAGGCGGCGGAGACCATGCTGAAATCGGCCGGTGAGGTGGAGATGGATGACGACCTCACAGCGCGCGGCTTCGCCCTGGCTCTGGCCGAAAAGCTCAACGAGAAGGGCCGCTACAAAGCGGTGACCGATTACCTCAAAAAAACGTACCAGATGGCCAAGGCCGCCGAAGGGCTGATTCAGCCGGAGTTGGTTTATCACCTGGCCCTGGCTCATACCATGCAGGGGCATAGCGATGAGGCCATCATTCGCTGGCAGGAATACATGGGCATGCCCGACCCGAACGCCGCTCGTCGGAAAGCTGCTCGGGAGTTTGCTAGAAAACTCGCGATTCGAGCGGGGCGATGACGCTGCCGGGGGCTTAAATCATGGCTTCGCCTAACCGGAGCGTCAGAACGCCCGGAGTTCAGTCATAGGGGATGGGATCGGGGATGCCCGCCGCACGAAAGGCTTGCAGGCGAAGCCGGCAACTATCACACCGGCCGCAGGCTCGGTCGGCATTCTGATAACACGACCAGGTCAAGTGGAGCGGAGCACCCAGGGCCGCGCCCTGTCGCACAATCTCCGCTTTCTTCAAGCCGATCAGAGGGGCCTCGACCCGGATAGCCGTCTCCGCGCGGGTGCCCACGTCCACCAGATGCTGAAAGGCTTTGACGAACGTCACGCGGCAGTCGGGGTAGCCGGAGCTGTCCTGCTCGACGGCACCGAAGAAGACGGACGCAGCCCCCAGCACCTCGGCCCAGGAGACCGCCACGGATAGGATGTTGGCGTTGCGAAAGGGGACGTAGGTGTTGGGAATCCCCGGCTCGGCGACGTCGGAATCGGGAACCGCGAGGGCGGGATCGGTCAGGCTGGAGCCGCCGATGCGGCGAAGATGGTCCAGGTCGGCGGTCATCCGTCGCGATTCGGGGACGCCGTAGAAGTCCGCGATGTTCTCAAAAGCCTGCCGCTCCCGTGATGCGGTTCGCTGCCCGTAGGTGACATGAAGCAGGGCGAGATCGTGATCGCGGTGTGCGATGGCCGCTGTGACGCAGCTGTCCATGCCGCCGCTGAGAGCCACGACAGCAGGGGGGCGGGCTTTGCACTTGGGACCCATAGCCGGCTTAGACCTCATCCATCTTGCGGAACCACCACAGGGCGATGAGGGCAAACAACACGGTGGGGAACAGGCCGGCGAAGGCCGGAATCTGCCACAGGAACCAGCGGCGGTAAGCGAGGTCGAGCGAGATGAAGTTGCAGGCCATGAAGCAAAGCGTCATGACCAAGGCCAACACCAGGCCCATCAGGGCGCCCTGACCGCTGCGGCGAATGATCAGCGGCACAGACAGCAGGATCAGCAGGATGTTGGCCAGCGGGTAGGCGATACGGTTCCAGATGACCACCCAGCAACGCTGGCGGAAGCGTTCGCTCCGGAAGCGTTCGCCCATGTCGGCCAGCTCGGCCAGGGTCAGGCTGGTGCTGATATGATCAAAATCGCCGCGTCGGATTTCCGACGGATGAATCGAGCCGGTCAGCACCGAGCCGTTTGCGACCGATTCCTCGCGGACCCGGCGGGTTTCGGGGTCGATGCCCAGAAAGCGTCGGGCGCCAAAAACCAGCCAGCGGTCATCGACCCAGACCATCATGTCGATGTGCAGTCGGTCTTCGCCGCTGACTTCGGGTTGGATGATCTCGACGCCGTAAGCCACCGGCCAGGTTTCGTTGTTGGGGGCAAACGAGCCGATTTCAAACCGGCGGTGTGGTGGCTTCTGCTCGACCGTCATCAGGGCGCGTTGGTCCAGTTGTGTGCTTGTCACGTAGTCTTTGAGCAGCTCCCGCACGGCCGGGCTGGTGAAGCGCTCCGGCTCGCCATCGGTCCAGACCTTGCCCTTCAGCAGGGTCAGGCGACCGTCGTAGTGTTGGACGCGGCTCATATACCAGGTCGGGCCGAGGCTATCCGGCAGGGTGAAGGCTCTGGCCGCCCGCTTCTCGTGGCCGACGCCGAGGTCGTCTTTCCAGGTGAATGCCACATTAACGAGCGTGGGCAACGGCTGCTGCGGGTCATAGGTGGAAATCAGGATCAGGCGATTGTTGCGATCCACTACGTGTGAGAGGCTGGTGCGCTTCTTGCCGGCCCCGCGCGTGTCGCGCTCCAGGTCGGCCAGCGTGATGCGAAGCGAGGGCACCAGAACTTCTTGATTCAAGGCAGCCAACACCGTGATAGCCACCCCGCAGGCCAACAAGGGTGCGGTGATCCGTCGCGAACTCAGCCCCGCGGCCCGAATTGCCACAAGCTCGTTGCTTCGGTCCAGGCGGATGATTGCCACCACGGCGGGCAGCACGGTCAGCACCGGTATAATCTGGGCCAGATAGGAAGGCAGCCGGGCCAGATAGTACAGCGCCACCAGCCCGAG